>JAVXDN010000011.1:0-4990 GCA_036658935.1 Bacilli bacterium
ACAACAAGTCGCAGCGGTATCCGGAATCATTAATGGAGGTTCACTACTAACTCCATTTGTAGTAAAAACTATAAGTGAACCAGTAACTAATCAAGTAGTTATAGAACATAAAAAAAATATAAAAAAAGAAAATATAGTTAGTAAAGAAACAAGTGATTTAGTAAAATATGTCTTAGAAAGTGTAGTAGCAAGAGGTGGAGGACATCATGCATATATAGAAAACTATAGAGTTGGAGGTAAAACAGGAACAGCTCAAAAAGTTGGAGAAGATCATAAATATATGATAGGAAATTATATCTTATCTTTTATTGGTTTTATTCCAGCTGATAAACCACAATATATAGGATATGTAGCTGTAGATAATCCTCATGGAGCGATACAATATGGAGGATCAACATCCGCTCCTATAGTAAAAAAAATTTTTGAAAATATAATAAATTTATATGACTTAAAAGAAGATAAAACTGGTCTACCTAAAGAATACATGTGGTATGAACAAAAATACATTGAATTACCACATATAGAAGGGATGGATAAAAAAGAAGCTAGAAATCTTTTAACTCCATTTGTAGTAGAATATTCAGGATCTGGAAATAAAATAATAAGTGTAGTCCCTAGAAGTGGAACTAGAATTAAAGAAGGATCAACTGTAAAAGTTATGTTAAATGAAGAATAGAGTACATATAAGTCTTTTGTTTATTAAGTATATTGTGTATAATTAAAAACAGGAAGTGAAAACACATGTTAATTTTAGCTAAATCAATATTAGGTCTAATGTTAGGATTTGTTTTGTCTGTAATTTGTGGATTAATATTAATTCCATTACTTAAAAAAATTAAAGCAAAACAAAATATAAATGATTATTTAAAAGAAGATCATAAAGCAAAACAAGGAACACCAACTATAGGAGGATTAATATTTATAATCCCTACATTTATTACAATGTTTGTATTATATTTAAGAGGGTCATTAGTTATGAGCCATAGTTTAATTATACTTATGTTTGTATTCTTAAGTTACGCTCTTTTAGGATTTGTTGATGACTATTTAAAAATAAGAAGACACTCAAATGATGGATTAACAACATTTCAAAAATTAGTCGCTCAAGTTTTAATAGCATTAGGGTTCTTCTATATCTATATCTCAGGTGGAGGAGAACCAATATTAACTATAAGTTCAATAAACTTAGAAATAAATATGGGATGGGTATATGGAATATTTATATTATTCTTACTTGTAGGTACATCTAATGCAGTTAATATAACAGATGGACTAGATGGCTTAGCTGGTGGACTTTCAGCTATTGCATTCTTAAGCTTTGGTATAATTACATGGGGTTCAGCTTGGGTAGAAGGATACCAAGAAATGGCTATATTTTGTTTTATATTAGTAGGAACAATATTAGGATTCTTAGTATTTAATACACATCCAGCTAAAGTATTTATGGGAGATACAGGATCTCTTGCCTTAGGAGCAGCACTTGCAACTATTGCAATATTATCTAAACATGAGTTAACTTTAGCAGTTATAGGTGGTGTATTTGTAATAGAAACATTATCAAGTTTAATTCAAATAGTTTCTATTAGATGTTTTAATAAAAAAGTATTCTTAATCGCACCACTTCATCATCATTTTGAAAGATTAGGATGGCAAGAAACAGACATAGTAAAACTATTTTGGATAGTAGGATTTGTTCTAGGTATGGCCGCTATCTACTATGGAGTTTGGCTATAACAATATTTATGGGGGTATAAATGAAAAGTGATAAAGTACTTAGTTTCTCTTCTATAATCCTAAGTATATTTGGACTAATAATGATTTATAGTTCAAGTTATATATGGGCGGAATATAAATATAATAATCCATTTAAATATGTAATAAGTCAGGGAATATTTCTAATAATCGGAATAATACTTATGATTATAACATCTAAAATAGATTATAAAATATATAAAAAAAAGGCAAATACCATACTTGGGATTTGTCTTTTATTATTAATGCTTGTCCTAATCCCTGGAATAGGAGCTTTAAGAAATGGAAGTAGAAGTTGGATTTCACTAGGTCCTATAGGATTTCAACCAAGTGAAATTGCTAAAATAGGATTAATAATATTTTCTTCAAAATTCTTATCAAATAATGATAAAAATAAAAAAACATCAAAAAATTTCTTTCTTCCAGTTCTAGGAGTAATATTTATATTCTTTATACTTATAATGTTAGAACCTGACTTTGGAACAGCTATGGTAATAGTAATGTCATTACTAGGATTAATATTTATAACTGGTTCCTCTTTAAGCATATTTATTAAATTAGGAATAGTAGGACTATGTGGAATAGTCTCTTTAGTAGCAGTCGCACCATATAGAATCGCTAGAATATTATCATTTCTTAATCCATGGAGTGATCCTTTAGGTAGTGGCTTTCAAATAATACAATCTTTGTATGCTATAGGACCAGGAGGAATATTAGGTCAAGGATTTCTAAGTAGTAGACAAACACACTTTTACTTACCAGAACCTCAAACCGACTTTATATTTTCAATTATATGTGAAGAATTTGGCTTTCTAGGAGTAATAATAGTCTCTTCATTATTTATAATAATATTCTATAGAGCTATTAAAATAAGTTTAAAACAAACAGATTTATTCGCTAAATACTTATCATTTGGACTTATATTTATGTTAATATTTCAAACTTTATTAAACTTAAGTGTAGTAGTAGGCTTGATACCAGTTACTGGAGTAACTCTTCCATTTATCTCTTATGGAGGCTCTAGTTTACTTATAAGTTTCATATCTATAGGAATAATACTCAATATATCCAAACATTAAAAAACACTAAATAAAATTATAATAATTACATATTATTGTAAGACAATATGTAATGTGCTAGAATGAATTTAAGAAAAGGTGAGAAAAATGGATTTTAGAGATGTGAAAGAATTTATGAAAGATGCAATGAAGTATATTATAGTTATAATTATTGTATTATTATTATTTATCTTTGTGTTTTCTATAGAGCAAATAGTAGGTTCTTCAATGATCCCTACACTAAATGATGGGAACATAACTATACTTAATAAATTAATTTATAATGTAGGTAAACCAAAAAGAAATGAAATAGCAGTAATAAAAAATAAAGATGAACATTTAATTAAAAGAGTGGTAGGTCTTCCAGGAGAAAAAATCGAATATAAAGATAACTATTTATATGTAGATGGAATAAAATATAAAGAAACATTTCTTAGTGATGATATTATCACTAAAGACTTTTCACTTAAAGAGATTGGATATGATAAAATCCCTAAAGATATGTATTTAGTCTTAGGAGATAATCGTGGGGATTCATTAGATAGTAGAGAGATAGGCTTAATAAAGAGAAAAAACATTATAGGTAGAGTATCAATAAGATTTTGGCCACTAAATAAAATAGGAATAGTAAGATAACATATACGCTATTCTTCAAAGAAACACTTGTACATTTGATAAAATAATGATATATTATAAGCGTAAAAAATTATTAGTGGCAAAATTCATGAAAATGAATGGCGCAAAACTCAAGAACCTAAAGTTAGATAGTTAACTATGGTAGTCAGCTGCACAAGCAATTGTGTAGTTTTTTATAACAAAAAAGGAGAGATACAAAATGAACAAAAAATGGATATTTGGTATTGTACTATTCTTACTACTTGCGTTTATTACATACTCATTCGCAAGCCCTAGTAATAAGAGACTAGGAGACGGAAATACAACAGGAAGCATAACAGATGGAAATGTATTGCCGGAAATTAAGGGACCGGGTACTATTATTAATATTAATAATGTTCCAAACCCAACTGTTTCTAATCCGGAAAAGCCTAAAGAAGATACAACAATTCCAGAAGATAATAGATTAAAGGATGCAACATTATTAGTGGAAAAAGCTGAAAAAACATTAACTCAAAAAGATGTAGATACAGCACTTGAGTCTGTTAAACTTTTAGATCCTTCACCTGAAAAAGATGATTTAATTAAACGTTTAGATGAAGTACAAAAAGAAATAGATAGACAAAAACTATTAGATGAATTAAAAAAACTAATTGATAGTTTAAATGAAAAAGAAGAAGACTATACAACTGGAAGCTTTAAAGAATTAACAAATGAAGTTAATAAAGTTACAGATGAAAATCATAAAATTAAAGAAGAAACTTTAACAAATCAAGATATAATTGATGCTATTAAAAACATTACTGATTCTCGTGAATCATTAGTAGAATTAAAACTATTAAATGTTTTGTTATCTAATGAATATAAAACATATTTTAGAAATGAAATTCAAGAAGAATTAACTTTAAAAGCAATATATAATGATGAATTAAGAAACGGTGAAGTAACACCAACTATTAAAGGAACATTTAATACTGAAACACTAGTAAATAATGCAAAATTAATATATAGTTTTAAAGATAAAACCGCTACTTATACATATGATGTAATTCGTTCTTCATCTGATAAAAAATTAATATCTATAAAAGTTAAATTAGACAAAACAACATACAATAAATTTGATGAAATAGGTAAATATACAGTTACAGCAACTGAAAAAGATGGAACAACATATGATGTAACAGACTCTACAGTAGTAACTGGATTTAATACAGATACTTCTGGAAAGAAGAACATGACATTTACTTATACTAAAGGAAATAATCAAACCGCTTCTTCTACAATAAATTACAATGTACTAAGAAGTGAATCTGATAAAAAATTAATATCATTAAAAGTAAATTTAGTAAAAAGAGAATACAATAAATTTGATGAAATAGGTAAATATACAGTTACAGCAACTGAAAAAGATGGAACAACATATGATGTAACAGACTCTACAGTAGTAACTGGATTTAATACAGATACTTCTGGAAAGAAGAACATGACATTTACTTATACTAAAGGAAATAATCAAACCGCTTCTTCTACAATAAATTACAATGTAGTAGAAAACAGTCTTATGA
>JAVXDN010000011.1:5090-18918 GCA_036658935.1 Bacilli bacterium
AATCAAACCGCTTCTTCTACAATAAATTACAATGTAGTAGAAAACAGTCTTATGAATTTAGAAGTTTATATGACAAGTTACACATTTGAATTTGGATCAGATATTGGAGCAATTACAGCATTTGCAACTAAGAAAGATGGATCGAGAAATGATGTAACAAAGGATATAAAAATAGAAAACTTTGATACATTTACTGAAGGAACAAGAACAATGACAATAAGTTACACTGATTCTAACAATGAAACAGTATCTTCTCATATAAAATATACAGTTTTACCATTTAAACAACTAAGTAAGTTAGTTGGAATAAAAGTTGAATTAGAACAAAGAACTTATAAAGTAGGAACTAAAATAGGTGAAATGAAAGTATATGCAATGGATAATGAAAATAGAATAGAAGATGTAACTTCATTAGTTAAAATAACAGGATTTAGTACTAATACTTCTGGACACTTCAATATGACTATTACTTATACAAAAAATAATAATGAAGTAGCGCAAGCAATAATTAACTATAATGTATTTTAATAGTTTATAAAATATGTTAAAATACATATAGAAGGAAGTTGATTCAGTGGCATACATAAAATATAAAGAACTTACAAAATATTTTAATTTTAATTCAGAAATACCAGTTCAGGATTTACCTAAATATGTTAATGATTTTATCTCAAAAGGAGAAACTGTTGAAGGATCTTATAAAACAAACCGAGATCATGGGATATTCACAAATAAAAAAATGATATTATTTGATTTAAAACCAGGAAGTTTTGAAAAAAAGATACATATAATTCCATATATATCTATATCTAGTGGAGCAATTGTATTTGGACTTTCAAAAGTAGAAATATTACTATCACTAGATAGTGGTTATCAAATGAAATTAGTATTTGTGAAAGTTTCTCCAGAAGGAAAAACAAGATTAAGACATATATATACTAATATGTTAGAAGTTTCAATGAATAAATAAAAAAATTAACTTTTAAAAGCTAATTTTTTTTCATGTACATGTAAACTATATAAAATATCTTCTATAATATTAATTAACTGATATAATTAATAAGGAGGACAAACAGATGAAAATACTAATAACCGCTGGAGGAACTGGAGGACACATATTCCCCTCTGTAGCATTAATAGAAAGAATAAATAAAGATAAAAATAATGAAATTCTATTTATTGGAACAAAAACGAGAATGGAAAGTACTTTAATACCTTCAATGAATATAAAATTTATAGGACTTACAATAAATGGATTTTCTAAAAATATAATAAAAGATATTAAAAATATAAAAAAAATATATACTTCATATAAAGAATCATTAAAAATATTAAGAGACTTTAAACCAGATGCAGTCATAGGCTTTGGAGGATACGTATCTTTTCCAGTATTAAAAGCATCAAAAAAACTAGGAATTAAAACATATATTCATGAACAAAATGTAGTTCCAGGTAAAACAAATAAAATACTAAGTCGTTATTGTAATAAGGTATTCACATCATTTTCTGAATCAAAGAAATACTTTAATAAATGTAATGTAGTTTTTTCAGGAAATCCTTGTAGTGAAAGAGCTCATGATATAAAAACAAGTGATAAAACAAAACTAGGATTTAGTAGAGAAAAAAAATTAATTATAATAGTAATGGGAAGTATGGGAAGTAGTGTAGTGAATGAAACAATAAAAGAATTTCTAAATACATATTCTTCTTCTAATAAAGAAATATTATTTATAAGTGGAAAAAACAGTGGATTTGATAATTCTCTAAAAGTCCCATCATCCACAAAAATAGTAGAATTTATGGATAACCTTCCAGGATTAATGAAAGATGCTGACTTAATAATTTCTAGAGCAGGAGCATCAACTATCGCAGAAATATTAGAAATAAATATTCCTTCTATTTTAGTACCATCTCCATACGTTGCGAATAACCATCAATACTATAATGCACTTAACTTAAGCAAAAGAAACTTAGCAGTACTTTTAGAACAAAAAGACCTAAACTCATCATCACTTATTAAAGAAATTAATAATTTATTAGATAATAAAAAGAATTATTTAGAAATAAAAAGAAACTTAGAAAAAGTAGAAAACACTAAATCAAGTAGTATAATATATGATACTATATTAAAAGATATAAAGGAGTAACATAATGGGAACAAGAAAAGTAAAAAGAAGAAGGTTTAATTTTTTAAAATTTTTAATTTTTTTACTTTTCTTATACTTAATAGTTTTTGGAATAATAAGACTATTATCTCTTCCAATAAAAAATATTATAATTTTAGGAAACAATAGAATAACAGAAACAGAAATAATAAATACTTCTAAAATAGGTGGGTATCCTTCTTTATTTAAAACAATGTCATTTAATATAGAGAAAAGATTAAAAACTTTACCTCTAGTTAAAGAAGTAAAAGTAAAGAAAAGACTAGGATATAAATTAATTATTGAAGTGGAAGAATATAAAATAATATATCGTTCAAGAAGTGATAATAAATACACATTAGAAAATAAAGAATCTATAGAATTAAGTAATAATATAGATGGAGTTCCAGTACTAATAAACTATACACCAGAAGACAAAAACGATAAATTAATATTAAAAATGAGCCTAATAGATGAAAATATAATATCGAAAATTAGTGAAATAGAATATAGTCCTACCAGCTACGACGATGAAAGATTTATTTTATATATGAAAGATAAAAATATGGTATATATAACACTTAATAAAATTAAAGAACTAAATAAATATATAAGTGTAGTAAAAAAGCTTGATGGACACACTGGAATACTATATTTAGATAGTGGTAATTATTTTGAAATAAAAGACTAAATGAATTGAAATCTCCTCCTTATTATGTTAATATTATTATATTAGACAGATGTGGAGGATTTATTATGGAAAAAAATGATGATTTGCAAAGTAATGAAGATGTTTTTGAAAGTGATTTTGAAATGAATGAAACAAAGAAAGAATTCCCTTGGAAGAAAGTTTTTATAGTTTTAGGCGCTATATTAATAATTATATTATTATTCTTATTATTAAGAGGATGCGTGAGTGGAAGTAATTCTAGCAGCTTAGAAAACGACTTATTAAAAGCTAGTAAGAGTTACTATAAAGTACATACTAAAGAATTACCAAATGTTGAAGGTGAATGTACTTATGTTACCCTAGAAACATTATCAAAAGCTAATTTAATAAGCTTAGATAAAAAATATAAAACATGTGATAAAAATGAAACACAAGTTAAAGTATGCAAAGTAAATGATACAAAGTATCAATATACTCCATTCTTAAAATGTGGTAAAATAGTTACTTCTTTTGGACCTTGGAAAGAAGGAACAGTAAAAGATCTAATTGTAGATAAATCAGATGTTGATTTTAGATTTTTAGGTAAAATAATAAGTAATGATGTTAAATTTTATTATCCAAATAACTTAAATAATCCAAAAGATGTTAATGAATATTATACTTCATCTCCTTCAGCTGGATATGATTTAAAAGATAGTGAAACAAATAATGCATCTAAATGGTATACAATAAAAACTGCATATAACTATTATAAAAACGGAGAACATGTTCAAATTATGCCAGCAGGATATCCAAATAAAGCAGATGAACAAAGATCTACTATACTTTCTCCAATAGCGTTAACTGAGACTGAATACTTAAAAAAGACAAAAGACAAAGTAGTAATGTACGCTAAAAGTGGTAACTTTGAAGGAACAAAAGCTAATCCTACTAATAAAGCATATCCATATAAATATGTATGTATTGATGGAAATATTTTAGGAGAAATAGTTAGTAGTATTCCATGTGAAGAAAGAAAAGAAGATAAAGAAGGAAAAATAACACATACTCATACACTAAGAACAGTTTATACATGTAATGGAGAAACTGATTCTACTCAAGGAAAAACATGTGAAAAGAAAGACTTAATTTGGTATGAAGCATCTAGTACAAATAAAAATAAATGTACGTATGATGTAAATGGCTCTTACTTATGTATGAAATATGATCAAGGATATGAATATACTTCATATACATGGAAATGGTATAACACTTCAAACTATAGAAGTTACTATCCAAACGGAGCACAAAGTGCTTCTGGAACTAAAACATATTACATATCATCTCCTGCAAAAGGCGCAATTAAAGATGAAACAACTAAAACTACTGCATGGAAATGGTATAAAATCGCTAACGTAGTAGGTGGAAAACCAACAACTGAAAAACCTGAATTTGTTGATTTAACTAAAGGATATGTTACTAAAATAGAATTAATAAGTGCTTTTAAAGAAAAAGGATTTGCAATAGAAACATTAAAAGATATTAAAGATAATGAATTAACTGATTATAAGACTAAAATACTTTATAGAAATAGGACTAAATAGGAGGTACAAATATGAAAGAAGAAAAAATTCAAGCATTAGATAATTTACTTTCTACTATAGACTTTAATTATATAGAAAATCTACAAAATAGTTTATCTAGAGACTTAACTAATAATCAGTATGGTGCAGACCTATTAGCTTATGAAGCTGAAGAATATGATTTAAAAGCTAAAGTAGATAATGACAGTAATTATATAATAGAAGATAATAGTGAAAAATCATTAGAAAGTCGTGAAAAAGATTTAAACTCAGATATAGCATCTTCTGAATTAAATATTGAAATGAGTACTGAAAGATTAAGTTCTTCTGTAGAAACTTTAGCACTTTTAAATAGTAGCTTTGATTCTAGAATGGCTAAATTAAATATAGGACTATCAAATGTAAACTTCTCTGAAGAAAAGAAAAAAATGTTTGAAGAAATTAGAAATAATTTAGATAAAGAACATCAAGAGAATATTAGAGTAGCTAAGGAGAATATTGAACAAGCTAAAAAAGATATAGAATCATATCAATTAGAAAAAAATAAATTAATTGAAAACCTTGATATTATAAAAGAATTAAAAACTACACCAACACTATCTAAAATAGATATGTTTTCTAAAGAAATGGATAGAAGAAGACTTGAAGAAGTATCAGGTGTTGTAGCGTCATTAAATATATTAGGTAATGCTTTAGATGTAGACTTTAAAGAAACACTTAATAATATAGCTAATGACTATAAAAACGGTAAATTAAATGATACAGAATTATCTTCAAAACTAAAAGAATACAAAGAAAACTTAAATGTATTTACTAAAGAAAATACTGGATTATCAGTTGAAATTGAATCACAAAGAAAAACTTTAACTGAAAAATTAATGGATGGAAGAAATTATGATACAAATATGATTAATGGAATCAGTAGTGAAGAATATCTTCTAGGTTTAAATAGCCGTCTAGCGGTTGTAACTTCTCTTATAGAAGCTAATGAAAAATCTATTAACTTACCAATGGATACTACAAAATATATGTCTTTAGGAATTAGAAAAAATGTTGATATGGCTTCTAGTCTTAAAGCACAAAATATGGAATATCAAAAACAAGTAGATGGAAGATTCTTATCACAAGCTGCTACTGATAAATTAAAAAACAGAATTGAATATAACAATGAAATAATTAATAGTATTTATGATAAAGATAACCAAGACATATTAAAAGCTTCATTAGATGATATGAATAAAAAACAAACATTAAGAGAAATGAATATGGATCTAAAACAAGAAAAAGAAAAACTTATCGCTGAAATAAGTAATTTTGAATTAATACATAAAGATGTAGAAGCATTTGATAAAGATAGAGAAAAAGAAAAAGAATTAGGACTAGTTCTTCTAGCATTTGATAAACAACAAATACATTTAGAAAATGAAGTATTAGTTTCTCTAGATAATTTAATAGATGGAATTAAAGAAGAAAAAGAAGAAATAATAACTCCAGTAATATTACCAGTAGAAAAAGATAAAGAAGTAATCGCTCCGGTAATATTACCAGTTGAAGAAGAAAAAGATGAAGAAAAAGAAGTAATAGTTTCTCCAGTAATATTACCAGTAGAAGAAACTGATTTAGGTAATATGAGTGACTTTGCTAAAGAAAGAAATGAAGAAAAGATAACTCCTATAATAGGATTTAAGCCAGTAGAAAAATTAACTAATAAATTCAAAACACTTAAAGAAGAATTAAGTGCATGGTCAAAGAAAAATCTTAACTCAAAGACAGCTAAAAGAGTAATCGCTGGTTCAGCTGCAGTATTAGCATTATTAGTTATGCTTAAATCATGTAATCCTGGACAAGTGGGTCCAACACTTGATGAAAATAAACCAGGTGTAGAAGATATGTTTGATAAGATACCTGATTGGCATGTAGATCCTCAAGGATATCTAGAATATATTGAAAAAAATAAAACATTAAATGATTTAGCACAACAAGAATCAATGATGATAAGACATAATAGAGATGAAGTTAAAGGAAATAATGTAGTTACACCGGATAAGAAGCCGGGTAATGGAGGGAATAACAATACAGTTACTCCAATAAAGCCAACTCCAACACCAACTCCAACACCAACTCCAACTCCAACACCAACACCGACTCCAACACCGACTCCAACTCCAATCCCAACACCTAAACCAGATCATGGTGGAGGCTCAGGCGGCGGTTCAGGCGGAGGAGGATGGTATCCAGATCCAACACCAACTCCTAATCCTAATGATCCCTTAGACCCACCATTAAAGCCAGAACAAATTAATCCGGATACAGGTAAAGGAAAAGTACCAGTAAAACCAGGAGAAAGTTATATTGATGAAAAAGGAAACGTAATAACTAATAATTCAGATAAGACTGAAATAGTAGAAGGTACTCTAAGAGATAAACCTTTAACTAATAAAGATTATAATGATATGTTAGAAGTTGCAAATCCTGGAAAATCAGCTGACACTGTAAAAGAAGAACACAAACACGAATCTAATCAATATGAAAATATTGAGCAAAAGATAAATAATGCTGAGACTACTATTAAAAATGATTCTACTTCTACTACAGAAGAAAAGAAACAAATTGAAGACTTAGAAGCACAAGATATAATTAATAATAATGTCAATGGATTAGATCAAGATGTAATAGATGAACTAATAAATGCCGGAGTGTTAGATCAACCTACAACATATAGACCATAAGGAGGAAATATGGAAAATAGAATAAATCAAGTTATGTTACTTGGAGACGGAAGAAAATATTTCGTAGTTAAACAAGTAGTATATAAAACAGAAACATACTTTGTTTGTTTAGGGGTAAAAGAAAACGAAGAAGATTTTACAGATGAAATCTCATTGATAAAAGAAGTTAAGAATGATAAAGGAGAAGCTTTCGCAGAGAAAGTAACAGATCCTAAAGTATTAGAAACAATATTTTCTAATATAAAATTCTAAAAAAATAAAACTAAGACGAAAGAATTAAACTATAAAATATTTATAGAGAGTAAGATGAAATTGATGAAAGTCTTACAATACCTTTTATAGTTAAAAGACACTTTCTGAGTACTTAAGTAAAAGTTAAGTCGTTAATTACGTTATAATTATAAAGTTAAATAAAGGATGGTACCGTGCTTAAAGCACTCCTATGTACTATTCTTTTTTTGTTAAAAGGAGGAAAAACATGATAGAAATAGATAAATTAAAGAAATATGCTAGTGATTTAAACTTCTCTATGAATGAAGAAGAATATATAACATTAAGTCAAGAATTTGATATATTCTTAAAACAAATGGAATTAATAGGAAATATACCTAATATAGAAAAAATAAAACCTTTAACACATCCATTTACAATCAATAGCGACTTAAGAGAAGATAAAGTTACAGAGAATTTAAGTAAAGAACTAGCATTTTCTAATACAAAAAATAAAGAAAATAATACAGTAAAACTTCCTAGGATAGTGGGGTAAATATATGAATAATAAAACAATATTAGAGTTAAGAAAAGACTTAGATAATAAAACTACAACTAGTGAAGAACTATTCTCTTCATCTGTTTCTTTAGCACATAAATATTCTAAAGAATTTAATCCTTTTGTAACTATCATGGACAAACTAGAAGAGAAGCTTTCATCTAGTTTAATCTCTGGAATACCTTATACTTTAAAAGATAATTTTTCTACAAAAGGCATTCTAACAACTTCTTCTAGCAACATACTAAAAGATTACATACCATGTTATGATTCAACTGTATATAAAAAATTACATGACAGTGGCGCTGTATTAGTAGGTAAAACAGTATTAGATGAACTCGCTATGGGAGGAAATGGATTAAGCGGACACACTGGAATAGTACACAATGCTTATGATTCTTCACGTATAAGTGGAGGATCTTCTTCAGGTTCAGTAGTAAGTGTAGCATTAGGAATTGTTCCTTTCTCTATAGGAAGTGATACAGGAGATTCAGTAAGAAAACCTGCCTCTTTAAATGGAGTAGTAGGATTTAAACCAACATATGGAAGAATAAGTAGATATGGTCTTTTCCCTTTTGCTTCATCCCTTGATCATGTAGGAGTTATCACCTCATGTGTAGAAGATGCCGCTATTGTAACAGATATATTAAAAGGAAGAGATGAAAAAGATATGACATCCCTAGAAGATGATAATATTATTTATAGTCAAAACTTACATAAAAATATTAAAGATAAAAAACTATTTTATATAAAAGAAATAGTCTCTAGAGATAAATATAAAAATGATACAAGTGAAGTAAATGAAATATTAGATAACTTCTTCTCATTAGTAGACACCTTAAGAAAAGATGGAATAGAAGTAGAAGAGGTAAGTGTAGATCCATTATTACTAGATGCATTATATCCAGTATATTATTCAATTTCATGTGCAGAAGCTACTAGTAATAATGCTAATCTAACTGGATATATATATGGAAATACTAAACAAGGAAATACATCTGAAGAAATAATGATAAATACAAGAACATCTGGATTCTCAGAAATGATAAAAAGAAGATTCATAATGGGCTCTTATATCTTACAAAGAGAAAACCAAGAAAAACTATTTAAAAATGCAGGAAGAATAAGAAGACTAATAGTAGATAAAATGAATGAATTATTCTTAACATATGATGCTCTCATACTTCCCTCATCTGGCTCAATCGCTCCATTAATAAATGAAGAAACAAAAGAAGATAAACTATCAGATAAATACCTTATGTTAGAAAATCATTTAGTAATCGCTAACTTCGGAGGATATCCAAGTATATCTATACCTTTATGCTTTGTA
Organism: Bacilli bacterium; assembly: GCA_036658935.1. Classification (GTDB taxonomy): domain Bacteria; phylum Bacillota_I; class Bacilli_A; order RF39; family UBA660; genus JAVXDN01. The sequence continues at coordinate 14,295 of JAVXDN010000011.1, forward strand.
AACAATATGCCAGTAGGACTAAGTATTACCTCAGCAGCTAAAGAAGACTTAAAACTCTTAAATATCGCTTCTATAATAGAAGAAAAAACTTCTCTAAAAGGAATTATTAGTAAAGGAGAAAAACATGTATAAAACAGTAGTAGGACTAGAAGTCCATTGTGAACTAGAAACTTTATCTAAAATGTTTTCACCCTCAAGAAATGATTACTCACTACCTAATACTAATCTTTCAGTAATAGATCTTTCATTCCCTGGAGTACTTCCAGTAGTAAATAAAGAAGGAGTAAGAAAAGCATTAATGCTTTCACTAGCATTAAATTGCACTTTACCAAAAGAAATAGAATTTGATAGAAAAAATTACTTCTATCCTGACTTACCTAAAGGATATCAAATAACTCAAATGGAAAAACCATTTGGAATAAATGGAGAACTTAAATATAGAGTAGGAGAAGAAGAAAAAACTGCATTAATACATGATATACATCTAGAAGAAGACTCAGCATCATTAGAACACTATAATACTTATTCATATATTGATTATAATAGAGCAGGGATACCACTAGTAGAAATAGTAACAGAACCCTGCTTTACAGGAGAAAAAGATGCAATAGAATTCCTAGAAACATTAAGAAATGTAATAAGATATTGTAAAGCATCTAGTGCATCTTCAGAAAAAGGACAAATAAGATGTGATGTAAACGTATCAGTTATGAAAGATACTGATACTAAACTTGGAACTAGAACAGAAATAAAAAATGTAAACTCATTTTCTTCAGTCGCAGACGCTATTACATATGAAAGTAAAAGACAAATAGAAGAACTAGAAAAAGGAAATGAAATATTACAAGAAACTAGAAGATGGATAGATGATAAGAAAAAAACAGAAACAATGAGAAAGAAAGAAGATGCTATAGATTATAAATACTTTACAGAACCAAATATTCCTTCTATATTAATAGAACCTTCATTAATAGAAGAAATAAAATCTTCTATTCCAGTATTACCTTATTATAGAGAACAAAAATATATAAATGAATACAACTTAACAATTAAAGACTCTCATACATTAGTAAAAGATAAAGAACTATCTGATTACTTTGAAGAATGTATAAAACTAGGAATAAAACCTCAAACAGCATCTAACTGGATAAATACAAAAATACTAGGATATTTAAATAAAGAAAATAAAACAATAAATGAAATCTCATTAACACCAAATAATCTTTATTCATTAACTTCATTAATAGATAATAAAACAATATCTTCTCAACAAGGTAAAGAAGTATTTGATCTATCATTAAAAGAAAATAAAAACCCTAGTGACATAGTTAAAACTCTAGGATTAGAACAAATAAGTGATGAAGAAGAAATAAGACAAATAGTAATAAAAGTATTAAAAGATAATCCAAATAATGTAGAAATATTTAAAAATGGAAAAGAAAATATCTTAGGATTCTTTATAGGACAAATACTAAAAGAAAGTAAAGGAAAAGCTAATCCTACTATAATAAATAAAATATTAAATGAAGAGATAAGGAGAATATAAAATGATAAAAGAAATAAAGGAAATATATAATACAGAAAATACATATATAAATAAAAACATAACTATTAAAGGATGGGTAAAAAACCATAGAAGAGGAAAAGAAAATGGATTTATAGACATAAGTGATGGAACATCATTTAAGACTCTTCAAGTAATATATAATAACACCTTAGAAAGCTTTGACTCACTAGATAATCTTAGTATTGGTAGTGGAATATCAGTAGAAGGAATCTTATCCTTAAGTCCTAAAGAAGGACAAGAGTTTGAATTAGTAGCGACTAAAATACAAGTATTATCACTTTCTTCACTTGATTATCCAATACAAAAAAGAGGACAAACAAGAGAAAACTTAAGAGAAATACCACATTTAAGACCAAGAACTAATCTTTTTCAAGCAGTATTTAGAATAAGGTCAATCGCTGCATTCGCAGTACATTCATACTTTAATGAAAGAGGATATGTATATGTAAATACACCATTGATAACATCTAATGATGGAGAAGGTGCAGGAGAAATGTTTAATGTAACAACACTTGACTTAAACAAAGTACCTAAAAATGATAAAGGAGAAGTAGATTATAAAGAAGACTTCTTTAATGAAAAAGTAGGACTAACAGTAACAGGACAATTAGAAGGAGAAGCATTCGCATTAGCTTTTAAAAAAATATATACATTTGGACCTACCTTTAGAGCTGAAAACTCACATACAGTAAAACATGCATCAGAATTTTGGATGATAGAACCAGAAATTATGTATGCAGATTTAGATGAATTAATGAGTATTGAAGAAAATATGCTTAAATATATAATAAAATATGTATTAGATAAAGCATCAGATGAAATAGAATTCTTAAATAAATTTGTTGAAGTAGGCTTAAAAGAAAGACTAGAAGATGTATTAAAATCTAACTTTGTAAAACTTACTCATAAAGAAGCTATTAAAATACTAATAGAATCTAATAAATCATTTGAAGTAACACCTAAATATGGAGAAGACCTATCTACAGAACATGAAAAATACTTAACAGAAGAGAAATTTAATTCTCCAGTATTCGTATATGATTGGCCTAAAGAAATAAAAGCATTTTATATGAAAATAAATCCTGATAATGAAACAGTAAAAGGAGTAGATCTTTTAGTCCCTGGAAGTGGAGAATTAATGGGAGGATCACAAAGAGAAGAAAATGCTGAAGTACTACAAAAACGTATGAAAGAATTAAATATGAATATTGATGTTTTAGATTGGTACTTAGACTTAAGAAGATATGGTTCAGTTGTACATTCAGGATTTGGAATGGGATTTGAAAGATTAATAATGTATTTAACAGGCGTTAATAACATTAGAGATGTAATACCTTTCCCTAGAACACCAAATAACTGTAAGTACTAGGAGGATAATATGAATATATATAGAACACATAAATCACTAGAATTAATTAATGAATTAATAGGAAAAGAAGTAATAGTATCAGGATGGATAGACGCTATACGTAACCATGGGAAACTATTATTTATTGACCTTAGAGATGATAAAGGAATAATACAACTTACTACTAGTAATGTAGAAGAATATAAAAACTTAACTAGAGAATCTGTAATAACTGCAAAAGGAATATTAAAAGAAAGAACTTCAATTAATCCAGAAATGGAAACCGGAAAAATAGAAATAGAAACAAATGAAATAACTATAATTAGTGCATCTAATAACGTACTTCCTTTTGAAATAAAAACAAGTAAAGAAGCATCTGAAGATACAAGACTTAAATATAGATACTTAGACTTAAGAAATAAAAAAATGCATGATAATATTATATTTAGAACTAAAGTAATCTCTTATTTAAGGTCATTAATGACGTCTCTAGACTTTAATGAGATACAAACTCCAATATTAACAGCTTCTTCTCCAGAAGGAGCTAGAGAGTTTATAATACCAGCTAGACTACATAAAGGGAAATTTTATGTTCTTCCTCAAGCTCCACAAATATTTAAACAATTATTAATGGTATCTGGATTTGATAAATACTTTCAAATCGCTCCTTGCTTTAGAGATGAAGATCCTAGAAGTGATAGATTATATGGAGAATTCTATCAATTAGATTTTGAAATGTCATTTGCAACAGAAGAAGATGTATACAATATAGGAGAAAAGATATTCTATAATACATTTACTACTTTTTCTAATAAAAAAGTAAGTCCTATTCCTTTTAGAAGAATAGCATATAAAGAATCTATGGAAAAATATGGAAGTGATAAACCAGACTTAAGAAATCCTTTAATAATACAAGATATAACAGAAATATTTAATAACACAGAATTTCTTCCTTTTAAATCTTCTTATGTAAAAATAATTAAAGTAAACTATAACTCTAAACCAAACTCTTGGTTTAATGATATAGTTGAGTATTCAACTACTTCTCTTGGTTTAAATTCTCTATCTTATATAAAATTAAAAGAAGATGGAACACTTAGTGGATCAATAGTTAAATACTTAAGTGATAAAGAACTCAATGAAATAACTAAAAAATTAGAATTAAATATAGGAGAAGCTATATTCTTTATAACAGATACTAATAATATAAAATCTCTTAAAAACTCAGGATTAATTAGAACTGAATTAGGAAAAAGATTAGATTTAATAAATCCCTCTACTTATGAATTCTGTATAATAAATGACTTTCCAATGTATGAAATAAATGAAGAAACTAATACATATGATTTTACACATAATCCTTTCTCTTATCCAAAAGGAGGAATAGAATCTCTTAATACTTTACAACCAGATAAAGTTCTTGCTTATCAATATGACTTTGTATGTAATGGTTTAGAAATGAGTAGTGGTGCTGTTAGAAATCATGATATTAAAACTTTAGTAAAAGCATTTAGTATAGCAGGATATGATGAAGAAGTACTTAAAAAGAAATTTGGTTCATTATATAATGCATTTCAGTATGGTGCTCCACCTCATGCAGGAATGGCACCTGGAATAGATAGAATGATAATGCTATTATTAGAAGAAAATAACATAAGAGAAGTAACTTGTTTCCCTATGAATGCAAATGGACAAGACCTTATGATGGG
>JAVXDN010000012.1:0-5650 GCA_036658935.1 Bacilli bacterium
GATTTCATAAATAAAAAAGTTAGTGAATTATCTGGTGGTATGAAACAAAGAGTTGAATGAATACTTTAACCAACGCTAAAAAATTTATTATTTATTAAAATTCCATTTTATTATAATATTTCTTTCATTAGTTATCTTATTTAAAGAACCAATTTCAATTCTATTTATAAATTCATCAACTATTATTTTATTTAATTTTTCTATTTTTTTATACTTTTCAAAGATACAGTTATCTTTCTTTATATTATCCTTAGATTTAAGAATATCTATTTTTTTATCTATATCATCAGTTAACCTATTATGCTCCTCACAAGACCTCGAATAATCTCCTTGTAGAGTTATAAATTCTTTAACAGAAATAATTCCATTTACACGATCTTTATATAAAGTTCTTAAATATTTCTTTTCATCTTCTTTCTTTCTGATTAAAAAGTTCTTCTCTTTAATTAAGGATTCAATTCTACTTTTATAATTAGATATAAAATATTTTACTTTATCATTCTGTAATTTTTCTAAATTAAAATATTTATTAAAAATCTTATTAATTTCTTCTAAGATAATTTTCTCCAAAAAATCAAATCTTATTGATAACTTATTAATACAGTTATCATACCCATTTCGATTTAATGCACAAACTAAATATTCATGATTTTTAGTACAATTTTTTTTAAGATAATGACCACATTCAAGACAATATACTTTCCCAGAAAGTAAATGTACTTTTCCTGTCTTCTGACATGCTCTAGAATTATTTTTAATTTTTATTTGTACAAGATTCCAAGTATCTATATCAATTATTGACTCATGTGTATTAGGAATCCTTACCCAATAATTTCTTAATTTTTTTACAACTTTCTTATTTTTATAGCTAATAGTTGTTCTTTTACCCTGAATCAAATTTCCTATATATATTTCATTTAAAAGAATAGTTTTAATAGCATTATGACTCCATCTTATATCTTCAATATTTTTACTACTCACAACATTAAGTTTGTATCCTTTTAAATGCTTATAAAGTGACGGACAAGGAACATTTCTAACATTAAGTTCTTTAGCAATACTCCCATAACCATAGCCTTCTAGATATAAGTTAAATATCTCTTTAACAATTCCTTTAACTTCTTGATCAATAATAAGTTTGTTATTATTCTCTGAATTTACAATATAACCATATGAAGCAAAAGGACTAATAAATTCACCATTTCTCATTTTCACATCAAAAGCTGTGCGAATATTATTTGATAAATCCTCCAAATACCACTCATTAACTAAACCATTAATTTGCCGTGATTTTTTATTACCAAGATTAAATGTATCAGCATTATCAGCAAAACTTAAAAACCTAACATTCCATTCTATAAACTTATTATGTAAATATTTTTCTATTACTTCCATATCTCTTGAAAATCTAGACTGACTTTTGCAAAGAACTATATCTATTTTACCATTTTTACAGTCATCAATTAATCTTTCAAATTCTGGCCTATAAGTTCCTGCTCCAGATAAATCTTCATCACAATACTCATCAGCAATTAACCAGTTTTCATGTTTTATAACTTCGCCAATTAGCAAATTTCTTTGATTTTTAATAGACTCACTATCCTCAGCAGCATTTGCTTTATTTCTATCCTCTTCAGATAATCTTAGATAAATAGCAACTTTTAAATTTTCTATTATTTCTTTACTCTGGCTCTCACAATTACTTTCATTCATAATCATTATCTCCAAATACTAAGTAATAATTGTTTGTTTTATTTATAGTGGAATTACAACATACATTAATATATTTCATGATCATCTTCCAATTGTTTAGAAATATAAATTATTTTAAGTAACTTACTATTAAAATTATCTTCTTTATCCAATTCAGTTAAATCATCATAAACATTATTTATAGTATACTTTATCTCCACATTAAAGCCCCTTTTATTCTTACAATAAACTATATTCAAAGATTTATTATATATCACACCCTACAAATATTTAAATAAACTCACTTTAATAAATCAATCATTTTATTACAATTTGATAAATTATCTAAAAATTCTATTATTGTTAAAGGGATAATATCAATACTATCTTTGTGTTTATACCACTGTGTCAATTCCATTGTATCAGAATGAATAACAGGAGCAATAAACAATGAAAAAGCTTTTTTAACATTGTCATTATATTCAATTAAGTGTCTCCTAATAGGTATAATTTCATTATTAACTTGATCTTGTCTACCGCACATAAGAGTAACTTCTACTAAAGAATCCAAGGATTCTGATGTCTTACAAACAATATCAGCATTATTTCCTAAAGCAGTAAATATTGGCATACCTTCATCATCTATAACATAATTAGGATTGACATCAACATCCTTAAGTTTTTGTAAAATAGCAATACTAGTTAAAAATTCTAATCTTGTCGGTGCTGGAATAAATCTAAACATTTCATGTTTAGACTCACTTCGTCTACCACAAAGTAATTTTAATTCATCACAAATAATACTTGAAGAATAAGCTTCACTATATTCCTTTAATTTTTTCTTTCTTAAATCAGTCTGTAATTCAAACTTCATTTCTTTTATCTCCATAATGTTCGAATCTATCTTCCCAATATACGCAAAATATTTCTCTTTACTTGAAAATTCTTCTACTTTACTATAATTATTTAAAACATAATCTACTTTTTCTTTCTCAAATGAATTAACATCTAAAAATCTTCCATTTCCTCTTAAAGAAACTACTCCTGTTATTCTCATTTTTCTAATATACTCATCAACTGCTTCACCACATATTTGATTTATTTTAAATCTTTTTCTTTTATCTGAAGCAACTAAAAGTGTTAAACATAAATCATACATATATTCATCACTATAATTAAATCTTTGGCTTTTACGAATACCCTTTATCATTTCATATAAACTATGTGAATTATTATCTGGCCAACAAATAAATAGACTTAATTCTTTCTTAAATATTCCTGGAGATTTTATTTCTTTATCCTCTTCTAATAATTTAATTACATTTAATAATAATCCAAGTGGTTTATTACTATTTATATTCTTTCTAAAAGGGTTATCAGTTTGATACTTCATCATTGAATTCAAAAACACATTTTGTATCTTCAATTCATTAACAGGTACTTCATTAAAAGCATCTATTAACATATGTCCAACACTAGATATCATTACTGCTAATCCCATTTCATAAAAAACAAATCCAAATTCTTTTGGAAGTTTAAACCAAGTATCAAAGCGAGAAGGCCATCCAGCACTAAAACCTTTTTCTTTATGTTTTTGTGGACTACATTTAATAATCTCTCTTACCTCTCTATCAGTTAATTTTCCATCTTCCTCATCAAACGCATTTTTTATAGAAGTAATTTTACCAACATAAACCGGCCTATACAACTTATTCTTTATAATACTATGCACTATTTTCATAATCAAATCATCAGTCAATATCATACCTTCAAAAGGTAATAAACAATTTAAAAATCCTGTAATCCTATTTGGATTTCTCATCGTTGTAGAAAAACTTAATGGTTTAGCATACGATTCAAATTCAAAGTCCTCTCTTATCATAATTGGTTACAAACACCTCCCTAGAATTTGCTTTAATTGTATTATCATTAAAACTTATATAATTACTTTCTATATCATAAACAAAATATTTTTTTGCCCATTCTTTAAAAACATCATTTTCATTTTCTTTGTGATACACTAAATTAGTAATACCAAATTTAATCCTTTTTTTATCTAATTCATCTAACAAATCAAATAATTCCTTATCTCTTTCCTCATTCCACATTTTATTATATTCACACGCTGAAACTAAATAAGGCGGATCTAAAAAAATATAATCATTTTTTTCAAATTTAATTTTTTTAATAAAATCTATAAAATCTAAATTATATAATTTAATATTCTTATTTTTAGTAAAATCCAAGTAACTTTTTAATGCGTTATAAACATTATTGTTAAAATCCACATTACCAACAGGTAAATTAAACTCACCATTTGAATTAAATCTTATCATATGATTAAACCCATATATTAATAATAAATACAATAATAAAATATCATCTTTATTATTATTAAAATCACTTCTCATTTTATTATAACTATTTTTATTAAAATGAGCATAATATGTTTTTTTATATTTTTCTTTTAAATCTTTTGGAACATTAATATTTCTATATGAGCAAGATAAACCATACTTATCCATCATATTATATAGATCATTAAACAATCTATCACTATCATTTGAATATTTTATCATTTGATCATGCAATTTTATTATATAAGAGTTTAAATCATTCAAAATATATTTTTTTGCAGAAGTATTTAAAAATGAACTTCCTCCACCAACGAAAGGTTCAATATAATTATTTATATTTTCAGGAAACAATTCTTTTAATTGACCCATTAATTTATATTTATCTCCCACATAAAAGAATGGTGAGCGAATAACCTTCTCATTACTTTTTTCATTATGTTCTACTTCGGTTATAAATACATACTCTTTATGATCAAGTAATTCAGTTTTACCAGTAGTAAAAGCTTTATAAGGTTTTTCATATACCTTCGTTTTACCCTTCTTCAACAAAATCTCTTTAATTTGTTCTAAAGATATTTTATTTTGTGATGAACTACTTTTTGATGTATAAGTATTATTATATGTAACTACTATGTATTTCACATTTAAATTCTCAATTAAATCTCTAAACGCAACAACTGCACTACTTCTACAATAATCAGACATATTTTCAATTTCTGGTTTCATAGCAGTTCCATATAGATTTGGTTTATCCCATTTAACTATTGTTTCAAGTACATGATAAAATCTACTATATTGCCTACTATTATAAGGAGGATCAATAAAAGCTATATCTGTTTTAATTCTTTTTGCTAATTTATTTGAATCTTCTCTACATATTTCTACTTCCTGATTCTTTTTTAATGTTTTAGGTTTTATTAAATCAAATACTAAAAGATCTTTCAAATCTTTTCCTTTAATATATGCCTCATAATGTCCCACAGTATTAGAAATTTTATCTAAGGAGTATATTAATGAGCTTAATAAAATAGTATACTCTTTATAGTTTATTTTATTTGAAGTATATTCATCTTCTATATTTTGTCTAATAATACCAATTTTTTTCGCATCATTATCTGAAAAGTATTTATTACCATAATTAATTGAAACATAATTATCTATTAATTGATTAATATTATTATATTTGTGCACATATTCTTTCAATTTATCTAAATCATATTCCTCTTGTAGAAAAAAACCTTTGTAAACTATTTCATTAGAAAAAAGAAAATCATTCATTACATATCTTTTATATTTACTAATTAAAAAGTTAGTTACTGAACCAGTTCCTGAAAACACATCAAAAAACGAAGTACAATTTAAACAATTAGTATCAATTAATTCCTCTATCCATTTCATTAATTTAAACTTATTTCCTGTATATCTTCTATTTTGAATATTGAACATAATTCATCACCTCGCTTTTATATCTTCCTTCGTTTTAATTATATCATTGATTAAGATTTATTAAAAGAAACTAACACATTATTCATAAAAGTATCAGTTATATACAAATTATTAAGAAAACAACGTATAAGAAACATTCTAATTATATGTAATTA
>JAVXDN010000012.1:5660-9648 GCA_036658935.1 Bacilli bacterium
CTCTTAATAAATTTATTTTAGATGAATTTATTAAGAGTATATATATAGTAAAATCAAATATAGAAAATGGTATAAGAAACATTCTAATTGTATGGAAGTAAATAATAGTTTTATAAGTCTCTCTTATCTCTTCTATTACTTATATTTACTATATTTAAAACACGTTTATTATAATTACTTTCAATAAATTCATCATATTTTCTATTCTCTTCATCCATAATAACTCCTTATTTAATTATATGACAAACAATTAAAAAGTAACTTAATACAGTGTATTAAGTTACTTAATTATAAATACTACTCCTTGTTTATTATCATCTTCTATATTCTTAGCTTCTATCTTATATCCAAAGAGTTTAAGTGAATCATTTACTATAGTTAACCCTAAACCATGTTTACCATTAGTACCCTTTTTATAAGGTACAAACACATCATCAATTATATTCTTTTCTATTAATGGTCCATCATTAAACATTATAATTGTATTATTTTTAATAGTAATACTAATATTCTTTATAGCAAACCTAGAAAAATTATTTAATATATTATCTATAATTGTTTGCCAGTCTTCATCATTACCTCTAAATTTACTTTTATCACAAGTAAAACTCCAGGCACAATCTTTCCTAGAAAGTTTAAACTTTCTAATAGATTTTCTTACTATTTTATTAATAGAAATACTATCATATACATCACTTTTTTCATTCTTTAAATAATTAATCTTATTTAATTTTAATATTTGTTCAACTTGATTATTTAAATTCTTTGCCTCATCCTTTATTACTTTTATAGCAGCATTTTTAGATATTACTTTATCTTCTGAAGCCTCTACGTGACTAGATATAACCATTATAGGTGTTTTTAGTTCATGTGATATGGACTGGAACATATTATTCTTATATTCCTCTTTTTCAATTAAATCTAATCTAGTTTTTTCAATAGAGTTATTTAAGGAGTTAAGTTCATCATTTATGGAAAAGGTTTCACTGTGATTAAAATTATTATTATCTATATTATCAATCTTCTTCTTAATCTTAGATATCTTTCTAACAATAAAATCACTATAAAGCATTAACATAAAAACTGTTATTAAAAGTATAAACATAGTAATAGGCATTATTATATTATTTAAATTCTTCTGTTGTGATAATATATAATTATTATTAGTAAGTGTAACTACATGAGCATTATTAATAGAACTAGTATTATAGTAATATTTCCTACCATTTAACTTAAACGATCCATAAGTCTTAGATATCTTAGAGAGAACATCATTATAATTATTTGTCTTCATAATACTATTAAAGTTATTTGATAGTACTACAGCATTAGATTCTATTATATAAGCTATATTCTCATTATTATTACTAATACCTGGTTTAATAAATGGTAATGGTTGTTTAAGCATTTCATATATATTATACTCATAGAATGGCATTAATAGTTTAGGCACTAAAAGTATTAAAGTAAATGAAGAAAGTATAATTGTTATAATAGTTATAACTAACAACTGACCTCTAAGTCCTATATTTTTTATATAATCTTTCATATTAATCTATATCCAAACCCATAAACAGTATTTATTATTAGTTTAGGCATCTTACTTCTTAGCCTTCTAATTAAATCATCTACTGCTCTATCACTTCCATAATAATCTTCATTCCACACTTTAGAAATTATATCTTCTCTTGAAAATACTACATTCTTATTTTCTATTAATAATAGTAGTAAATCAAACTCCAAAGTAGTAAGGAATATTTCTTTTGAATTCTCAGTAATGGTTCTTTTATTAATATTTATTATATAATCTTCATATGTTAGTTTCTCAAAATCTTTTGAATAAACTCTTTTAATAAGTTTATTTATTCTTAACATCAACTCTTTTGGTGAATAAGGTTTAGTTATATAATCATCTGCATCTAATTCAAAGCCTATTATTTTATCAAGATCTTTATCCCTTGCTGATGTAAATATTACTGGTACGATGCTGTTTTTTTCTCTTATTTTCTTAATAATGTCATATCCATTAATGTCATCCCCTAGCATAATATCTAATATCCATAGGTCAATATTATCTTTAATATCTAAAGCTTCCTTTCCATTTAAGCAAGAAATAACTTCATAACCCTCTTTCTTTAGGTATGTTGTAATTAATTCATTTAGATTTTGTTCATCTTCTACTAAACATATTTTATACACTTCTTCATCACCTTTTCTTATATAATTATTTTACCACTGTTATGTCTCATTTACCACCCACCCTTTCATAATTATTAGCTTCATTAAACATACACTTCCTTTCTTATATTATAAGTTTAATTAAAATATTTCTGATACAATTAGTTTAAACGATTATTTCGTTTTTTCATATATCACCTCCACATGTTAACAAGTATACTAAAGAAGTATGTTTGAAATATGACTTAAATATGTAAAATTATGGGAAGATCTTATCCTTGTGATAATTCATAAAAAACAAATAATAAGTGTCTTAAGAGTATTCAAAGAGATAAATAAATGCTGTATACACTCAAAATAATTACTTAAAAGTAGCTTGTAACCAAAGTAATAAAAAAAGAAAAACATGTGGTTAAAAGAAACACCCAGAAAGCAAAATTGCTTACTAGGTGTTTTTTAATTTTAATTACACTTTTTTCTTTTTAAACAAATTATATATATTTAGCAATTCAAATTATGTTTATTAATAATCTAAACTATTATCAGTTAGAAGAAAATCATATATTCCAATTACCAATATTCCATTTTCATTTTTATATTTTGGAACATCTTTTCCAACAATAATAATCTTTTTAAAAAAATCATCCACATTTAATAAAGGTCTTAATTCTTGATTTAATTTTTCATCATCTATGTTCAATGCTGATTGAATATAATACTTATCATATCCTTTATTAACAACAAAATCTATTTCTAACTTTTTCCTATTATCAGCTTCTCTTATTTCAACAACTCCAATATCAACATTATATCCTCTTTTCTTAAGTTCAATATATATAACATTTTCCATTAAGTGATTTTCTTCTATTTGCCTAAAGCCAATTGACGCATTTCTAATGCCCATATCAGTAAAATAATATTTATATGGAGTATCGATATATTTTTTACCTTTTACATCATATCTAACTGCTTTTTCAATTAAAAAAGCATCTTCTAAATATCTCAAATAAGAATAAATAGTTTTATCAGTAATAAAACCCTTGATTCCTTTACTCGTAAATGAATTAGATAATTTAAACGGATTAGTTAGTGATCCAACTGAAGAAGATATCATTTCCACAAGCATATTTAACTCTTTATCATTTTGAATATTATTTCTCTCAATTACATCATTAATATAAACATTTTTCTGTCCATTATTTAAATAAGCCACTTTATCTTCTATTGAAGGTTGAAGAATAACTAAAGGTAATCCTCCATAAGTTAAGTATTCTTTCCAAATAGTACTTTTATCTTTTTTTAAAACTGAATAACACTCCGCAAAAGAAAGTGGATAAACCTTAATTTCATCTCCTCTGCCCCTAAATTCGGTAACTATATCACTTGATAAAAATTTAGAATTACTCCCAGTTACATAAACATCAACATTATCTATTCGAAGAAGTCCATTTAGTAATCGTACAAAGTTTTCTACTAATTGAATTTCATCTAATATAATATAATACATATCATCATCTTCTATTTTTGATTTCAAATACTTACTTAATTCAAGAGGGTTAAGTAAATTATAATTATCAATATCATCAAGTGCTACACTAATAATATGAGTGTCATCAATACCATTATCAAGTAAATAATTTTTAAATATAGTATTAAGTAAATATGATTTACCACACCTTCTAATACCAGTAATAATTTTAATTAACTTATTATTTTCTTTATCAATTAATTTTTTTAAATAATAATCTCTTTTAATTTCCATATTATTCTCCATTCCAAATCTTTGCCGTATTTGGCAATTATTCGTAAT
>JAVXDN010000012.1:9748-18824 GCA_036658935.1 Bacilli bacterium
TTTCCATATTATTCTCCATTCCAAATCTTTGCCGTATTTGGCAATTATTCGTAATAATTGTACCATTTATTTAAAAGTATGTCAATATTACGAACTTTTGCCGTTTTTGGCAATTATTCGTAATGCACTTATTAAATGCATTTATCTTTTGTTTATTGTATTTTACTTTTTAACTAATAATTTAAGTTAAATAAAAACATACTTTACGCTTGTTTTATTAAATAAAATAGTCATTTATAAGAAAAAATATATAAGATAAAAAGTGTCCTAGCAGTATTCAAAGAGTTGCTTTAATCAGGACACTAGCTACTAACCCAGAAGTAATACTACTAGATGAAGCATTTAGTGCACTTGACTATACAACTAGACTACAAGTAAGTGATGATGTATATAAGATTATAAAAAAAGAAAAAAAGACTGTTATTCTTGTTACACATGATATAGCAGAAGCTATATCCATGGCAAACAAGATAATAGTTCTATCTAAAAGACCCTCTACGATTAAAAATATTTATAATATTAATCTTAGTAATAAAAAAGGACCTATAGAAAATAGAAAAGCTAAAGAGTTCGCTTATTATTATGATATTCTCTGGAAGGATATAGATAAAAATGAGTGACAAACTAAAAAGATACATCTATATTAAAAAAAGAAATAAAGTCTTAATACTTTTATTTCAGTTAGGAATATGTATTATATTTCTAACCATATGGGAACTTCTCTCTAGATTAAATATTATAAATACATTTATATTCTCATCCCCCAGTAACATACTAAAAACCTTGTTAAATTTATTTAATACTAATAATTTATTCATACATATCTTTACTACATCCTATGAAACTATAATAGCATTTTTAATAACAACTGTACTCTCACTAATAATATCTATTCTTCTATATGAATTTAAGACCCTATCCAAAATAATGGATCCATACCTAACTATATTTAATTCATTACCTAAAGTAGCACTAGGACCTATTATAATAGTATGGATAGGAGCAAACAATACAAGTATAATTGTTATGGCAGTTCTAATATCTATAATAGTAAGTACACAAACAATAATGACTAGCTTTATTAGTACAAATAAATATAAAATAAAACTTATGGATACATTTAATGCAAGTAAAATACAAAAACTAATATATCTAGTTATTCCAAGTAATTTAAAAACAATTATTAATACTCTCAAAATAAATGTTTCAATGTGTTTAATAGGTGTAGTAATGGGAGAATTCTTAACATCAAAAACAGGTATAGGTTATTTAATACTTTATGGTTCACAAGTATTTAATTTAAATCTAGTATACGCAGGAATATTATTATTACTTATTATATCTATAATAATGTATAAAATAATAGTTATTATAGAAAACAAAGTAAATAAATTATACTAATTATTTTATACTATTTATAAGGTTCTAAGTCACTTAAGAGACTTAGAACCTCTATTATTATTTACTTGTTATATTAACATTAATTTCTTTCTCAATACTATTAAGAGTTTCATTACTACAACGTAAATATATCTTATGAACTAAAAAACCATTATTTATTATCATCATCATTTATATAAGAAGAATAATAAGAAAGTATATCTCTAATATTATCTGCATATATTTCATCAATATTATATATATTCTTTTTAGGTACTATCTTAAGTATTTCAGTATCATATTTACTTAGTAATTCCATAACAAAAACTATATTATGATTATCAAATTTAATTACAAAATTATTCTCTTCATACTTAATTTCTTCATTATATGCTAAAGAAATATTTTCCTCAGTATCTATTTTTTGTATATCAAAAAATAAAAAGCATATTAAAAAAGAAATAATTATATATATAGTCTTCTTCATATATATATAATTACCTAAATAGAAAAAAATAATTTTAGTAATAAATGGTAATTATACAAAGTATAATAAAACTAAATAAATACACACATAAAATATTGTTTATGTGTGTATTTATTTGTATTTTTATACATTATCTTTTATATATATACCTACTCCATCTTCATCATTACTAAGAGTAATATCTGTTGCTAATTCTTTTAACTCTTCACAAGCATTAGACACAGCAACCTTATATTGACATTCTTTAAACATCTCAATATCATTTATATGATCTCCAAAACACAAAGTTTGATTCTTATCCAAATTTAAATATTTAGTCATAAACTTAACAGCATTACCCTTATTAGCATTAACACTCACTATATCAATAAAATAATAAGAACTTCTCTTAATATTATACTTCAAACTTTTAGATAAATTTATTACTCTTACTACCTTACTATTTTTAATATAACTTAAAGCCTTTATACTCTTCTTATAATTATTACAAGAAACCACTAATTGATAAATATTCTCGCCTTTCATATTATCAATATCATCTAAATACTTATACTCATTATCATTATCTACTGTTATATACTTATTACAATATCTACCACTAACATAATTAATAAAACATCCTATTTTATGCTTAAGCATAAAATTCCATATCTCTTTAATATCATCAAAGTTAATTCTTTCTTCATATAATACTTCTTTAGTTTCATAGTTATATGCTAAAGCCCCATTAGAAGAAATAATAAAATTAGATGCAAAAACACTTCTACTAACCTTCTCTACATTTTTATTATTTCTTCCAGAAGATAAAATAACATATATATTATTATTTATAGTATTTTTTATAACTTCCTTAGTAAATAAAGATACTTCTTTTTTACTATTCATTAATGTCTCATCTATATCAACGTAAATCACTTTTATATTATTTTTCATTGTTTTCCTCTAAATAAATATATCATGATAAATAAAAAAACTCTATAATCATATAGAGTTACTTTACATCTTAAGATATTAAATCACATATTATATTACTTATTTCAGTAGGATTATCTATTTGTAAGCCTTCAATAAGTCTTGCTTGTGAATATAAAACCTTAGTATAAGATTTTAATTTTTCTTTATCTGTTTTATAAAGATCCTTTATCTTATCAACAATTGCATGTTTTTCATTAATCTCTAGTATAACTTGTGCATTAATCTTCTCATCATTAGGCATTGCATTTATTACCTTTTGCATCTCTACTGAAATATTACCCTCAGTAGTTAAACAAACTGGATGATTCACAAGCTTATTAGTAAACTTAACATCAAAAACATTATCTTTTAACGCTTCCTTCATAAACTTTAATATTTCTTTTGACTCTTCATTAACCTTCTTTATAGCATTATTATCTTCATCACTTTCTATATTTAATGAAGCACTAGCAACATTCTTAAAATTCTTACCTTCATAATCTACTAAAGCCTGAAGAACAAATTCATCCATATAATCAGTTAAATACAAAATATCCATATTCTTACTCTTAATAGCATCACCCTGAGGTAACATATCAATCTTATCAATAGTTTCACCACAAGCATAATATATAGACTCTTGTTTATCTTCCATTTGTTCAACATAAGACTTCAATGTAATAAAGTCCTTATTTTTATTAGAATAAAATATAAGTAAATCTTTTAATTTATCTTTATCTACTCCATAATTATTATAAACTCCAAACTTTAATTGCATACCAAATGATTTAAAAAACTTCTTATATTTTTCATAATCTTTCTTCATTAAATCTAATAATTCTTTTTTAATCTTAGTCTCTAAAGAACTTGCAATAAGTTTAACCTTTTTATTACTTTGTAATGTTTCTCTTGATATATTAAGTGATAAATCATCTGTATCAACAATTCCTTTTACAAATCCATAATAATCAGGAAGTAATTCCTCACACTTATCTTCTATTAATACTCCAGAAGTATAAAGAGATAACCCCTTCTTATATTCTTTTGTATATAAATCAAAAGGTGCATGAGAAGGAACAAACATCAAACTATTAAAACTTGCTAATCCCTCAGCATTATATTTAATAGTTATAATAGGATCTTCATAGTCATAATATTTATCTTTATAAAAACTATTAATTTCATCCTTCTTAATATCTTTTTTATCTTTCTTCCATATAGGAGTCATACTATTTACTGGCTTATTATCCTTATTATCTTCATCATCCTTAATTATAATAGGATATTTAATATAGTCAGAATATTTCTTTATCATATCCTTTATTTTTGAAACTTCTAAATACTCAGAATAATTCTCATCTGCATTATCATCCTTTAAATGAAGCTTTATAATAGTTCCCATATCCTTCTTATCAGTAGATTCAATAGTATAACCACTTTCTCCATTACTCTTCCATAAACTTCCTGTTTTCTCATTATACGCTCTAGAAATAACTTCTACCAAAGAAGATACCATAAATGAAGAATAGAATCCTACACCAAATTGCCCAATAATATCAGTTTCCTTAATATTATTATCTTTAGCATTTTTAAATGCTAAAGAACCACTTCTAGCAATAGTACCTAAATTACTTTCTAACTCTTCCTCATTCATTCCTATTCCATTATCAGAAATAGTAATAATACGTCCTTCCTTATCTAATTCTACTGATATACTTAAATCATCTTTATTAACCTTTATATTTTGATTAGTTAAAGATGTATAATAAAGCTTATCTAATGCATCACTAGCATTTGATAAAAGCTCCCTTAAGAATATCTCCTTATTAGTATAAATAGAATTAATCATTAAATCCAAAATTCTCTTTGACTCTGATTTAAATTCTTTCTTTTTCATAAATATTTCCTCCTTTTTTATGAATACTTAATTATTATATCACTATTTTGGCACTTGTCAATATTAAGTGCCAAATAAATACAAAAATAAAAACTATTAATAAATAGTTTTTATATAAAATTATATTTGATTATTAGTATTCTCTTCTTGTTCTTCTACTTCAGGCTTTTCTACTTCTTCTTGTACTTCATTATTCTCATGTTCTTTATTCTCTTCATCTTTTAATTTATCAGCCTTATCTTTAGCAGCATCTGCTTCTTCCTTAGCTTTATCCTCAGCTTCTTCCTTAGCTTCTTGCTCCTTTTCTAAAGCTTCTTCCTTAGCATCAAGAGCATCTTCTTCAGCCTCTAAAGCATCCTCTTGTGCTTCTAAAGCAGCCTTTCTACTAATAAAATCCTCTTTACTAATAGATCCTTCTATAAACATTCTTTCTAAAGAATCTTCCTCTGCATCAAGCTGTGCATCCTTATCCTCTAACTGTTTACTAGATAAATAAATAGCCTTTAATGCCTCATCCTGTTTCTTATCTTTACTAAATTTAACCTTATCTAACTTCAAATTACTTGTAATACCATACTTATCTTTAAGAGCTACTTTTTTAACCTTAAAATCATTCTTAACTACTCTTATTAACTCTATCTCCTTCAAATAATCTTCCATAGTTACTTCACCTTTTTCATACTTATGAAATAAATCCTTTAACTTAGAATCATATTCCTTCTCTTGCTTAGTAAGAGCTTTATTCTCACTTAAATAAGAAGTATACTTAATCTCACTCTTATACTCTTTCTTTATAATAATTGGTATTAAAATAACACCCAACAATAGTAATGCAGAACATGCAATTAAAATAGGTTTCTTATAATTTTTCATAATCTCTTTCTCTCTTTCTTCTTTTATCTTATTTTTTAATCTATTACTATCAAACACATACTCATTAAATGTATCCTTAAACTTTCCCACTTATAAGCGCCTCCCATACTTTTCACGAAGTTTATCCCTAGTGCGATATAGTTTAGTCTTAACAGTACTTTCATTCATACTAAGAAATAAAGCAATACTCTTAATACTACAATCCGCTAAATAATAAAGGCATAGGATTTTTTGTACATCAATAGGTTCTTTACTAATAAAGTCCCAAATGTCTTTAATATCGATTTTCAAATCTATATCATTATTTGAATTACTTTGAGTATCAGAAAGTAATAAGGTATCAATTACTTCATCATCCCTAATAAATACACTCTTAAACTTCTCTCTTAAACTATAGTACTTATATAATTCATTCTTAGTAAGTTTTAAAAGAAACTTTCTTTCATTCTTTATATAACTTAATCCCTTCCTATCAATTATAAGAAGAAGCTTTAAATATACTTCTTGTAAAATATCCTCCGCATTACTAATACAATCAATTTTAGCAATAACATATTTTAACAAGAAAGGGTATGACCGATTGTAAATTTGATCAAATTCGTTTTCCATCCTGATACCTCACTTATAAAGAGTTAAAAAACTATTAAAAAGTTTCAAATACTTTTCTATATATAAATTATAACCTATAAACAATTAAAAATACACATAAAACTAAGATACTTAATTACTATCTTAGTTTAAAAAATATAACCATTAACTTATTATCTATACTTCCTTTATTATTTCCTCATAAGACTCATTATCTTCTTCTTTGCATTCTTCTACCACTTCATCACAATCAATTACTTCTTCTTCACACGCATTCTTACAATTACCCTCAAGTTCCTTAGCAAGCTCTAATTTATTATATAAAACATGCTCTAAAAATGTAATATTCTTAATAACCTGATTAACAGAATCATTAACCTTAATAAGCTCACAAGGATCATCAGATATTTCAATTATCTTTTGTATCTTTTCACCCTCAGCATTTAATATATGTGATAATGCAGTTTCTATAAGCGCAATAGACTCAATTATATCCCCCGCAAAACACTTAGACTTCTTATTACAACAATTAATTATCTCCATATAATCAGCATCACAGTTACATTCATTGCATTCATTGCATGAATCACAAGAGTTACATACATAACACTCACTATCACACTTACACTCAGTATTACAACATTCACAAGCATTCCTGCAACATAAATTAGTTAAATAAATATAATTATATTTCTTATTCCTAGTAACTAAAAATTGTAGATTACCACTAACATCCAGTATACTATTAATAACAATATCATCACCTATATAATCATTAGATATAATATTACCATTAGAAGATATCCTCGCAGCATACGCAGAATTATCCTTAACATAACAAACAATTTTATCATTACAATAATAACCAGAGCAACTAAAATAATTAGAATTTTCAACCTTAATTAAAGCATTACAACATCCATTACTTCTATAAACCTCAGCCTTAGAACCACCTAATAAACTTTGAATAGAACTACCAGAAATTTCAGAAGTAATAAAGTTTCCACATAAATCAACAGAATATACCTTCTTATTAGTACATACTAATATTTTATTAAAACAAGTATTAAGAAATATAGAATTAATATGCATTTTATACTCACTAGGTATTTTAAGCTTAATAGAATCAAGTTCATGATAGTTAAAAGTCGCCCTATAAATAATATCATTGTTCTCTTCACTTGACATATATAAAAGACAATCATCATAATTTATAGTTACACTATTATAAGAACTACTAACATTAAAAACTTCACTCTCTTTACCACATAAACCATATTCCACTATCTCCTTCATACTAGGTAAAAGCATAATATACTTCTTACTCCTACAAGTACCACCAGTATATATATTTAGAGGATCATTTAAAAGTGGAATCTTTTTTTCTATTTTTATCATTTTTTCATCACCTTACTTTTCATTTTATTATATGTATTTATAATGATTTTGCCATAACAAATATATATACTTAACATATTATAAATTGAAAACATAAAGAAGGAGTGAGATTATGCCATATAAAACCCTAGCTTATTTAAAAATTAAAATTAAAAATGACTTAAATATATTTAAAGAAACATATACTTTTTTATCACCTACTGTATTATATCTACCAAATGATTTAATACTAAATATTAAAAAAATATATATAAATAAGATATGTATAGAAATTATTCATAAAGATATATGTATAAAAAAAGTAATTTTAACTATTTGTAAAAAACCTTGTAAAAAAATAACAATACCTTGTCAGTGTGGTAATATAATATTATATTTAAATCTACTTGCAATTAATACATTAAAACCATGCTATAAAAGATGTATCCCAGTATGTAACGATTACTATAATCCATGCAAATAGTTAAAAACATTAAATTTTTATATACACTTTTTTATTCATAACATATCTTATTATGAAGGAGGAATAATATTATGTCAATGCCTATAATAAAAAATAGTGGTATTACTAAATGCCAAGCTATAACAGATATAGTTGAATCAGTTGCCTTAGAACAAACAGCTTTATCACACATATTAAATGCCGAAGGAGAAAAAATACAAGCAGCACTAGTATTATCTAAAACAAATGCAGAACTTTTAGCTGTTAATAAATCAGTACAACTTATGGTAAACTCAATAACAAGATTAGAAACAATTTTACAAAGCAAACTTGAATTATTTGGAGACTGTTTATGTACAGAATGTCCAGTAGTTCCAGCACCATAATTTTCGAACTTTTTTAACAATAAAATTATTCGAATAATTTATATTCAAATAAATATCAAAAAAGAGAATCACTTCTCTTTTTTAATTAATATAATTAATTATTACTTAGCAAGAAAAAACCTATAATTGTCTTCTATTTCTTATACTCAAATCATTAACAAATTCTTTTCTTGCCTGATAATTACTAGAACTTGATAGTTGATAAGATGTTACTCGTTGTTCTTCAATATAACCTAACTCACATTTTAAACTTTTATCAAGTACAATCATCAAGGTAGTATCAATTATTGATTGTGGTGTCTCAAGCCAACAATGACCACCTTCTTTTTCAGCATTTAAAGTTCCTTTCAATAAAGGAAATACACCTGATACAATATCCGCATTACTATATGAATAACTTAATTGCCTACTAGTACCAACACAATTACCAATATTATATCCTAAAAGAAATAAATCCTCAAAATCTTTCATTTCATCATTAGGAGAAACAAAATTTTGACTTCTAATCTTACACCATTCTTCATCTCCAAAAAATCTAATTCTTCCACTTGAAATATTAGATTCCAAAAATTCCTTAAATTTTAAGTTTTTATTACATAAATCTTTTACTAAAGAATAAGCCTTAATATCATTATTCATAATTCATTAACTCCTTTATTATTAACATCAAA
>JAVXDN010000013.1:0-18745 GCA_036658935.1 Bacilli bacterium
TTAAAGAAAACTCTAAAAAATATATTGATATATTTAATAAAATATATAATTACGAGATAATATTAACAGATAGAGATAAAGTTGTTTACTCAACAGTAGATAATCAAAATTTAGAAGCAATTAAATTAACAAATGATATAGTTAGATCTATAGAAGAAAGAAAGGAATATAAAAACACAACTTTAAAATTATCATCAGATATAATATTAAATTGCAATTATTTATTTATTCCAGTAATTATAGATACTGATGCATTAGGAAGCCTGATTTTAATATCAAATCATGACATCAAACATGAGGATGAATTAAACTTAAGACTATTATATCATTTGATAAAACTTGAATTATTATAGTAAATTGACATAAAGAATAATTATATGTATAATAATTAATATAAATTAAAAGCAATGAAGTAGTTAGTAAATATCATTCTTACTTAGTAGAGAATTCCTGAATGGTGAAAAGGAATAGAAGATAATATTGAATATGGCTATGGAGCTTATCACACGTAAATAAGGCGTTAACTATTTTAAGAGCGTGAAATTAATAATCACGAATAAAGGTGGTACCACGGATGAACACATTCGCCCTTGCTTATATTCGTGTTTTTTATTGGAGGAGTATTATGGAAAACAAAAAGTATTATATAACAACCGCTATAGCGTATGCATCAACTAAACCACATCTAGGTAATACAGTAGATGCAGTTTTAGCTGATTCAATCGCTAGATACAAAAGACAAAGAGGCTATGATGTGTATTTTCAAACTGGATCAGATGAACATGGTGAAAAAATAGAAAATCTAGCTAAACAAAAAAATATAAATCCACAGATTTTTGTTGATGAAGCATCTAAAGAAATAAAAGATTCTTGGGATTGTTTAAATGTTTCATATGACAAATTTGTAAGAACTTCTGACAAAGAACACATATTAAAAGTTCAAAAAATATTCAAAAAACTTTATGAGCAGGGAGATATTTACAAAGGAACTTATGAAGGATTATATTGTGTTCCTTGTGAATCATTTTTTACAGAAAGCCAATTAATAGAAGGAAAATGTCCGGATTGCGGAAGAGAAGTTAACCCAACTAGTGAAGAAGCATACTTTTTAAAAACAAGTGCATATTCATCATGGCTTTTAGAATATATAGAAACTCATCCAACATTTATAGAACCATTAAGTAGAAAAAATGAAATAATCAATAACTTTATAAAACCAGGATTACAAGATCTTTGCGTTTCAAGAACATCAATTAATTGGGGAATCCCAGTGGATTTTGATAACAGTCATGTAGTATATGTATGGCTAGACGCACTCAGCAACTATATAACATTTTTAGGATATGATACAGAGAAAAGCACTGAAAAATTTAACAAATTTTGGCCTGCTGATTTGCAATTAATTGGAAAAGACATTATAAGATTTCATACAATTTATTGGCCAATAATATTACATATATTAAACTTGGAACAACCTAAAAAGATATTTGGACACCCATGGTTATTATTTGGAAATGATAAAATGAGTAAGAGCAAAGGAAATATAGTATATGCAGATGATTTAGTATCTAAATATGGAGTAGATGCAGTGAGATATTATATACTTCATGAAATACCATTTTCAAATGATGGTAACTTTACTGAAGAATTATTAGTAGAAAGAATAAATTCTGACTTAGCAAATGTACTAGGTAACTTAGTAAATAGAACATTAGGAATGTTAAAAAAATATTTTAATAATGAAGTTCAGGATAAGAATGAAAATGAAGAAATAGATGAAAGTTTAAAAAATGAAATAACATCTTTATATACTAAAATAGATTTGAAAATGGAAGAAATCAAAGTTTCTGAATCAATTGAACTTATAATATCTGCATTAAGAAGATGCAATAAATATATAGATGAAACTGAACCTTGGACTTTAGCTAGTTCTCAACCTAAACAAAATAGACTAGCAACCATATTATATAATTTAATTGAATCCATAAGAATCTGTGCAATACTACTTTATCCATTTTTGCCTTCAACTAGTGATGAAATATTAAATCAAATAAATACAAATATCAATACAATTGAAAGCACAAAAACATTCGGATTATATCCTAAAAATAACACAGTAAACGAAGCTAAAATACTGTTCGCTAGAATAGAAAAAGATCTATAAATGTAAATAAATGTCAAAAAATAACAAAGTTTGTCTTATCTGTAGCAATGCATAAAATTAAATGATAATATTCACTTGTGATTAATATGAAAATGATATCTAAAAGCAAAATTTTTAACACAAATAAGAAAAAAATATTAAGTGTTTTAGTGATTGTTTGTGTAATATCTATTACTTGTATTGTAGGAGTGAAAAACTTCTATGATATATTATTTGGTGGAGTTTTTATAAATTATGCAATTAAAATAATTAATATTTAAAAAGGAATATAAAATGGAATTAATTGATACTCATGCTCACATATTAAAAAGTGAAAATTACAATATTGAAGAAGTTATTTTAAAAGCAAAAATGAGTAATGTTAATAAAATAATTAATGCATCAGTTGACCTAAACACATCAATAGAAAATATTTCATTATCAAAACAGTATAATGGAATAATTTTTGCATGTGTAGGCATATATCCTGAGTATGCATCAACTATAAATAGTGAAGACTTAATAAAAATAGAAGAATTAATAAAAAAGAATAAAGTAATTGCCATAGGAGAGATAGGTTTAGATTATCATTATAATAAAGCTGATAAATTAGAACAAAAAGAATTATTTGAATATTTGTTATCCTTAGCTCAAAAATATAATTTACCAGTTGTTATCCATAGCAGAGATGCAACAGATGACACAATTAATATATTAAAAAAATATAAGTTAAAAGGAATAATTCACTGCTTTAGCGGAAGCAAAGAAACCGCTGAAGAATATCATAAATTAGGATATTTATTAGGAATAGGTGGAGTTATAACATTTAAAAACTCTAAGTTAAAAGAAGTTATAAAAGAAATAGACACATCATATATTGTATTAGAAACCGACAGTCCATATATGACCCCGGTACCATATAGAGGACAAAAAAACGAACCTAAGAACATATCAGTAGTCGCTGAATTTATAAGTGAAATTAAGAACATATCAATTGAAGAAATTGCACTAATTACAACCAATAATGCACATAAGATTTTTGACTTTAATCATTAATTATGATACAATTAAGTCAGGAGTGAGGTGCTTATAATGAAAAAAGACAAGCGTAAAGTTTGGCTTAAATATGGCAAATTTTCTATAATTCTAACTCTATTAATATTATCTACATCAGTAACACTAAAAGGCGTTACTTTTTCAAGTATAAAGAATGACAATCTAGCAAAATCTGTATCATCAGAAGTATATGATCACGCACAAAATGAATTGTATTTAGCAGGTTTATTTACTCCAGTTGCATCGTTTAATGGAGACTTAACTGGATATGCTGGAGATTGTCCATTATGTAGTGGTGTTTTAGCTTGTCATCCAAGAACAAATGTATTAGAAAAAGGAATATATTTTAATGATGATATGTATGGAACAGTTAGAATAGTTGCGACTTCCAAAAAGTATCCATGTGGAACTATAATAAGATTTAAGGCCGCTAGATTAGGAGAAGAGGCCGTAGTCGCTGTTGCAATGGATAGAGGAGTCTTAGGAAATGATGTAGACTTATTAGTTAACTCAGAGAAGGAAGCAACTACTAATGTAGGTAGAATAAGAAATCAACAATTTGAAATATTAAGACTTGGTTGGTAAAATGGAAAACTTTAAGTATAAAAAAAGTTTAGGACAAAACTTTTTAATAGATAAAACAATACTAGATAAAATAATAACTTCATCTGATTTAACAGATGAAGATTTAGTCTTAGAAGTAGGTGCTGGATCTGGAACATTAACAAAAGAACTAGTAAAAACAAATGCACAAGTAATTTCGTATGAAATAGATGATAGATTAAAAAACACATTAAATTTAATCACATCACCTAATTTAAAAATAATTTTCAAGGATTTTTTACAAGAAGACTTAACTTCATTATTAAAAAATTATAAATATAAAAAATTATATGTTATTGCAAATATTCCATACTATATAACAACACCAATAATAGAAAAAGTATTAGAAGAAACTGATATATACGAAATGATAATAATGGTACAAAAAGAAGTTGGAAATAGACTAAAAGCAAAACCAAATAACAAAGAATATGGATCATTAAGTGTATACCTTCAATACTATTTCTCTATATCATTAGTTACTGATGTTCCAAGAGAATGCTTTAATCCATCTCCAAATGTCGATAGTGTTGTAATAAAATTTTTAAAAATAAATAAATATAAAGCTAAAAGTGAAGAATTTTTCTTTAAATTAATAAAAGACGCTTTTCATTATAAAAGGAAAAATTTAAGAAACAATTTTAAAGAATATGATTTATCTAAAATGGAAAAACTATTAAAAGATATTAAAAAAGACTTAACATATAGAGCAGAACAACTAAGTATAGAAGATTTTCTATATTTATCTGATAATTACTAAAACCGATTATAAATAAATACTCGGTTTTTTCATAAATTAATATAATTTTCATATATATAATTTAGGTGAATAATTTGATAAAAATAGGAGATTATGTTACTAGAAATAGCTATAAAAATGATATTGTATTTGAAGTAATCAATATAGAAGGAAAAAATGTTGAATTAATAGGAGTAAATGTTAGACTAATCGCTGATGCAGAAATAAAAGATTTAAATATATATAAAGATCATAATAAAGAAGATGATACAAAATATTTAAATAAAGTAAACAGTTCAAATACATTAAATAGAAGTGAATATTTTTATCTTCCAGGAAAAGTATTACATCTTGATGGAGATAAAAATTATTTAAAAAGATGTTTAGAGTTTTACAAAACTTCGGGAATTATAGCATACGGAAAAGTATTAAAAGAAAGCGAAATGCATAAAAAAATATTAGAATATTTAAAAGAAATAAATCCTGATATATTAGTTATTACAGGACATGATGCATACATAAAAAAAGAAAAAAATAATTCAAATTCTACTTACAAGAATAGTAAAAACTTTGCTTTAGCTGTCAAAGAAGCAAGAAAATACGAAAAAAGTTCAGATAAACTCGTTATAATTGCAGGAGCTTGTCAAAGTAATTATGAAGAATTAATAAAAGCAGGTTCAACATTTGCATCATCTCCTAAAAGAATAAATATTCATGCCCTAGACCCAGCTATAATTGCAACATCTTTATCACTAATAGATAGAGGAACTGATATAAACTTATTAGAAATATTAAGTAAAACAAAATACGGAAAAGATGGAATAGGAGGATTAAAAGGAAAAGGAATGATGTATACGGGATACCCGAGAAATGAGGTATAATGAATATAAACACAATAAAAGATAATATAGAAACAATGAAGGGCAAAAATATAGAAGCTAAAATATATCTAGGAAGAAATAAATATGAGTATTTTGAAGGAGTAGTGGATGAAATACATCCATATTTATTTACTTTAAAAAAAGCAGATGAAATAAAATCTTTTTCGTACGCTGACATATTAACAAAAAATATAGTGATAAAAAGACTTGAAAAATAACCCATTATGCATTAAACTTATATATAGAGTAGAAATGGGGAAGTTAACTATGAATAACAGGGAAAGTGAAATTGTTGAAGTATTATTAGATGATATAATTCCTAATAGATTTCAACCAAGATTAGATTTTGATGATAAAGCATTAACTGAATTATCAGAATCAATAAAATTATATGGAATAATTCAACCTTTGGTATTAAGAAGAATTGCAAATAAATTTGAAATAATAGCTGGAGAAAGAAGATATAAAGCAGCATCAATTGCCGGATTAACAAGAGTACCAGCAATTGTAATGAACATTGATGATAATAGAAGTGCGGAATTAGCTATAGTAGAAAATATCCAAAGAAAAGATTTATCTGCAATAGAAGAAGCACAATCATATAAAAAATTATTAGACAGAGGATACTTAACACAAGATCAGCTTGCTAGAAGAATGGGAATATCTCAGTCTTCAGTAGCTAATAAATTAAGACTTTTAACTTTATCTCAAGAAGTTCAACAAGCATTACTAAAAAACCAAATATCAGAAAGACATGCAAGAAGTTTACTTTCACTAACAAATAATGAAGATCAAATCAAAATATTAAATAAAATAATAAAAGAGAGATTAACTGTTAAACAAACAGAAGAAGAAATATTATCTTTAAATAAAGGAACACAAATTACACCAAAACAAAGTATTAAAGAAAATAAGTCTGATTCTACTCTTGAAAATTTATTAAGAAAAGAAAAATTAACAGAAGAACGAGAAGAGATAGAAGAAATAGTAAATCTTGATGACAAAGAAACATTTCAAATCCCAATTAACCCATTTCAAAAATCAAATATTGATGTACAAGCTAGTCCATATAGAGAACCAGTATTAGAAAAACCTAATGATATATATGAAACAAACGAATCGCATAACTCATTAATTGATGAATTTAGACAACAAAAAGGTGAGTTTCCTATCCCTACAGTGTTAGATTCAAAATCTATATCATCAGCTATTAATGAAGCAAGAGACGTAGTGAAAAAATTAGAGACTAGTGGATTTAAAGTAAATAGTGAAGAATTTGACTTTGAAGATATGTATCAGATAATAATAAAAATTAAAAAAGAGAATTAATTCTCTTTTTTTGATAAAAATATATCATTAAATACCTCAGTACTAAGAGTAGGTTCAGTACCTTTAATATAATAAAACATAGTCATCTTATTAGTGCTTTTGACCTCTCCATTTATAGGATTAGCAAGAGAAGCATTTATACCTTCTGGAATAGAATACCAATTATTACCCTTTCCCTCAAGCATAGCTTCCATAGTTCTAATCCATATTCGCTTATTAATTTTAGATTCATTAATTTGAACAATCTTATTATCATCATACCCATTCCACGCCATAACAAGTAGATCTTTATTATAACCAATAGTCCAATAATCAGTGTTAGTTGACCCACTCTTAATTGCATATTTTCTACTCATCATATCTTTAATACTTAACATTGTAGGAGTAGTATAATCAACAAAACTATAATTGTAAGTATTAGTTAAAAGTTCATTTAAAATAAATAAATACTTATTGTTTAAGACTTTCTCTTCTTTATACTTATATTCATACAAAACATTATCTTTTGAATCAGTTACCTTAGTAATAAAATAACTATTATTTTTTATCCCCTCATTAGCTAAAGTCACATAAGCATTACTAAAATCTAACATATTTATCTCAGTAGTACCTAAAGCGAGACTCGGATTTTCATCTAACTCTGTAGTAATACCAGCTCTTTTAGCGACATCAACTAAAACATCTTGTCCTAAAAATAGATGAGTTTTAACTGCATATATATTATCTGAATATGCAATCGCAGCTGCCATAGTTATAAGACCATTAGCATACTTATCCCCATAATTCTTAGGAGAATAAGATTTATTATTATTAACAGTAAAACTTGTCGCTTGACTACTAAATGTACTAGTAGCACTAAAACCATTCTCTAAGGCTGCATAATAAAGAAGAGGCTTAATAGTAGAACCAACTTGCCTTTTCGCTTGCGTAACCCTGTTATATTCACTACTGGAGTAATCTCTACCACCAATAACAGCTGTAACCTTACCATTAGATGGAATAACAGACATAACCCCAACCTGAAGCTCTTCATTACTACCATTCATTTCTTCCTTAACTATATCTTCTAATTTCTTTTGAGCATTAATATCTAAATTAGTATAAATTTTTAATCCACCAGTTTTAATAAGAGACTCAGGAATTTGCTTAATACTCTTAAGCTCACTAATAACAGCATCCATATAATATTTAGTATTATCATTACTCAAATTCTTTTCTCCAACAAAATTAAGTTTCCTTTTATATATATCTTTAGCCATATCCTTTTTTATATAATTATTATTTTTCATACTTACAATAACTGCCCATTGTCTTTTTTTAGAACTATCATAATGAGTAATTGGATTATACAAAGAAGGATTCTTAGGAATTCCAACTAAAATAGTCGCTTCCTCAATAGATAAATCCTTAGCTTTCTTATTAAAATAATAATTACTAGCATTTTCAACACCATATACCCCACCATAATTAATAGTATTTAAATATCCCTCTAAAATATTTTTCTTATTATAATGAACCTCTAATTGAAAAGTCAAAAACGCCTCTTCTATTTTTCTTCTCCAAGTCTTATCAAAAGTTAAAAACAAATTTTTAATATATTGTTGAGATATAGTAGAAGCTCCTTGATTTAAAGAATTATTTTTAAGATTTGATCCAACTGCCTTAATAATTCTTAAATAATCAAAACCTTTATGTTTCCAAAAATTCTTATCTTCAGTAGCGACAGTAGCATCTATAATATTTTTAGAAATATCTTCATACCTTACCCATTTAGAACCATCAATATTCTCTAAAGCCTTAACTCCATTATTATCATATATAGTAATCTTATTTGCACTATTTAAATCTAACTTAGGTGAAAGATAAGCATAAATATATAAACCAGCATTTAAAATAATAAAAGATATAATTCCAAAAACACCCAATTTTATAATCAAAACTAATTTGCTTTTCATAGTTCTCCTTTGCACTTCTTCTCTTATTATGCATAAAATAGGAAGAAATATTACATGATAATTTACAAATTAATTATAATAAAATACAATATAACAAATTTATATAAAAATAACTTGATTTATTTTAAATTATTAGTATAATTTTATAAAGAAAACGGAGGAGTAAAATGAAATTCAAAAGCGTAACCAAAGAAGACCTTGAAACAATGTCTTTTGACAACATAGCATACACTATTCTAAAAGAAAAAAACAAAAAAATGAAAACTACAGAATTATTTAAAATTATTTGTGATACTTTAGAACTTGGTGATAAAGCATATGAGGAACAAATAGCTGACTTCTTCACATTACTAGCTACTGAGAAAAGATTTATTCAATTAGAAAAAGGATATTGGGATTTAAAAGATAATCATCAAACTAAATTAGATATATCTTCTGTTGATGAAGACGATGATGATATAGAATTAGGTGAAGATTCAACTGAAGAAGATACAGAAATATTTTATGATGATAAAGATGCAGATGAAGATAGTGAAGACGATGATTTAAAAGACCTTGTAGTAGTTGATGAAGACGAAGAAGGAGAAACATTGTAGCTAAACTTTTCATGATATATTAAGAAGAAAAGGAGATATTTATGGAAAACAGATTACAATTGTTATTAGAAAGATACCAATATATAGAACAAGAATTATTAAAACAAGAAGTTTATAGTGACTTTGATAAAATGAAAGAATATTCAAAAGAAAAATCTGAAATGGAAGAAACTATTAACTTATATAAAAAAATGCTACAAAATGAAAAAGATATAGAAGCCGCTAAAGAAATGCAACATGATCCAGAGTTGTCATCTTTTGCGACTGAAGAAATAGAAAATTTAAAAAAAGATACTGAAGAAATAGAAGAAAGACTAACTATACTACTTTTACCTAAAGACCCAAATGATGATAAAAACGTTATCGTTGAAATTAGAGGTGCTGCTGGTGGAGATGAAGCTAATATATTTGCAGGAGACTTATATAGAATGTATGCAAAATATGCTGAACATCAAGAATGGAAACTCGAAGTTATAAACGAAGAAGAAGGTGTAAGTGGAGGATTTTCAATAATTCAATTTATGCTTAAAGGGGAAAATGTATATTCAAAACTAAAGTATGAATCAGGAGCACATAGAGTTCAAAGAGTACCATCAACTGAAACCGCTGGAAGAATACACACATCAACTTCTACTGTTATTGTTATGCCAGAAGCAGATAGTGTTGATGTAGAAGTAAAAGAAAGTGACATAAAAACAGATGTTTATAGAAGTACAGGTGCTGGTGGACAAAGTGTTAATACAACTGACTCTGCAGTTAGAATGACACATATACCTACAGGAATAATAGTAACTTGCCAGAATGAAAGAAGTCAAATTAAAAATAAAGCCAAAGCTTTAGAACTTTTAAAAGCTAAAATATATGAACAAAAAATTAGAGAACAAGAAGAATCATTAGGAGCAGATAGGAAAAACAAAATAGGCACAGGAGATAGAAGTGAAAAGATAAGAACATATAATTATCCACAAAACAGACTAACTGATCATAGAATAAACTACACAAATATGAATCTTGATAGAGTTATGGAAGGCCATTTAGAAGAATTAATTGAATCATTAATAACAGAAGATATAAGAAGAAAAATGGAACAAAATGATTAATACATTAGAAAATATAATTAAATTAGGTATTTCAAAAACAGAGGCAATAGAACTAATTAAAGTAAGTAAAAATATAAATAAAGATTATAAACTATTGACCGAAGGCTATCCTATACAATATTTAATAGGATATGTGGATTTTTATGGAGAAAAAATTATTATAAATAAAGATGTATTAATTCCTAGATATGAAACGGAAACATTAGTTGAAAAGACAATACAATACTTAAAAGAATCTAAAATTAATAATCCTAAAGTATTAGACCTATGCACTGGAAGTGGTTGTATATCAGTCGCTCTTAATAATAATATTAATATTTCTTCACTTACTTGCACAGATATTTCTTCTTCTGCTTTAAAAGTTGTAAAGGAAAATCTGGATAATAATAAAATTAAAGCAGATATAATTTTAAGTGACATGTTCAAGAATATACAACAACAAAAATTTGATTTAATTATATCTAACCCTCCATATGTACCACAAGACTATAACTTATCAAATATAGTATCAAACGAACCTATAAATGCAATAAAAGCTGATGATAACGGATCATATTATATAAAACAAATAATTAATGAATATCCAAAATACGCTTCATCTTCATCTTTAGTCGCTATAGAAATATGTGAAGATAATCTAAAAACAATAAAACCTTTATTAGATTCAAAACAAATAAACTATACTATAGAAAAAGACTTAACTAACAAAATAAGATATATATTTATAAAAAATAATTTATAAATATATTTTTTTGTATAAAAAACAATTATAAAAGACAATATGATATTAGAAAGAAGAATAAAAATGAAAAAAATCTTAATTATAATATCTATTTTTATATTTTTACTTGCCCTTACTTCCTCAAAAAATCAATATGTTATCATACCAGAAGACTCAATAAGATTTAGAATAATTCCATCATCTAATAATATAGAAGATCAAAATATGAAAGAAAAAGTTAAAAATAATTTAGAAAAAGAAATAGTAAACTTAAGTTCAGGTAATAATATAAATGAATCAAGAAAAACAATAACTAATAATTTAGATAATTTTAAATCAAATATAGATAAAACTTTTAAAGATAATAACTATAATAAAGATTTTAAAGTAAACTATGGACTTAATTACTTTCCAGAAAAAACATATAAAGGCGTAAAATATAAAAAAGGTTATTATGAAAGTTTAGTAGTTGAAATAGGTAAAGCAGAAGGAGATAACTTCTGGTGTGTATTATTCCCACCATTATGTCTTCTAGAAGCAGAAAAAACAAATAAAAGTGAAATAGAATATAAATCTTATATAAAAGAACTAATAGATAAATATTTTAATTAGTATATAAAACACCTTATATAAATATAATTAAATAGGGTGTTTTATATTGGAAATAATAACATTAATATTAATTGGAATATCTTTATCATTAGATGCTTTTTCTCTTTCCATAGCTTATGGATTAATAGATATTAAAAAAACTCAAATAATACAAACCTCTATATCTGTTGGTATATTTCATTTTTTTATGCCATTATTAGGAATGTATCTAGGAAGTTTTATATTTAAATATATAAATATAGATAGTAAATATATATTAATTATAATATTATCATTAGTAGTTTTAGAAATGATAAAATCATTATATGATAAAGAAAAAGCATATGAAATGAACATATTAAATATAATCATTTTCTCTTTTTTAGTATCAATTGACAGCTTTTCTGTAGGAATAGGAATTAACTATATAACATCATTTCCAATAATCGCTTCATTAATATTCTCTTTTTTCTCATTCTTTTTTACTCTTCTTGGCTTCACTTTAGGTAAATATTTAAGTGAAGTTGCAGGGATAATATCTAAGAAAATAGGAATAGTTATATTAATAATATTAATCATATACTTTGTTTTTAAATAATAGAATTATTGATTTTAATCATTTTTAATAGTAATATAAATATAGAAAGAAAACTAATAAAAATATAAAGAACAAGAACTCGAAAGGATGAAAACATATGCCTAAAATCAAAATAGAAGGTGGACATGAATTAACTGGAGAAGTAACTATAAGTGGTGCTAAAAATAGTGCAGTAGCTTTAATACCAGCTTCAATTCTTTCAAGTGATAGAAGTATTATATATAATGTACCAAATATTAGAGATATAGAATACTTAAAGCAAATATTATCATTACTAAATTGCACATATAAAGAAGAAAATGGTAATTTATTAATTGATTCTAGTCATCTAGAAAACAAACCTATTCCAGAAGAACTTAGTAGAGAAATGAGAGCATCTTATTATTTTATGGGAGCCTTATTAGCTAAATTCAAAAAAGTTGAAATAAATTATCCTGGTGGATGCAAAATAGGTAATAGACCAATAGACTTACATATTAAAGGTTTCGCTGCTCTTGGCGCTAAAATAACAGAAGAAAAAAATCATTTCACTATTGAAGCAGAAGAACTAAAAGGTGCAAATATATACTTAGATATTGCATCAGTTGGAGCAACAATTAATATAATGCTCGCTGCAACATTAGCAAAAGGGAAAACAGTTATAGAAAACGCTGCAAAAGAGCCTGAAATAGTAAATATAGCATCATTTTTAATTAATATGGGTGCAAATATTGAAGGTGCTGGAACTAGTACAATTATAATAAATGGAGTAAAAGATTTAAAAAACGGAGTTATAGAAGTATGTCCTGATAGAATAGAAGCATCAACATATTTAATTATGGGTGCGCTAATAGGAAAAGATATGATTATAAAAGGAGCAATAAAAGAACACATAGAAGCAGTACTAATAAAATTAAAAGAAACAGGCGCTAACATAAAATTTGATAAAGGAAACTTAATAATATCAGCTATAGAAGATATCAAACCAACTAATATAAAAACACAAACATATCCAGGATTCCCAACTGATGTACAACAACCATTTACTGTAATATTAACCCAAGCAACAGGGAAAAGTATTGTAGAAGAAACAATATATGAAAGTAGATTTAGAAACACAATATATTTAAATATGATGGGTGCTAAATCAAGCTTTAATGCTAATAAACTCGAAGTAGTAGGTAAAACTAAATTACATGGAACACTTGTAGAAGCAACTGATCTTAGAGCTGGAGCAAGCCTACTAGTCGCTGGATTAATTGCAGAAGGAACAACAATAATTGATAACATCGAATTAATATTAAGAGGATATGAAAACGTAATAGAAAAGCTTACTTTATTAGGTGCTAAAATTGAAATAATAGAATAAATATTACAAAGGAGTTATAGGTGATAATAATTGAAACACTATAAACTTGTGATATTTTTTCTATTTATAATAATAATTTTTATAATATATAAATTTACTTTTCATGAAAAAGTAAATTATTTATCAATTGGAGATTCAATCTCTTGTGGAGTATCCCCATATGGAGATATAAAAGACTCGTTTTCAGATTACTTTGCTCTTTATCTTAAAAACAATCATAGATTAACAAAATATAATAATAAATTTTCATCCCCTGACTTAAGAATAACAGATTTTATTAATCAAATGAAAGAAAACAAACATATAAAAGATAATGATAAACTAGTATATATAAATCAAGAAATACAAAAAGCAGATATAATAACATTATCACTTGGATTTGAGGAATTAAATTATAAAATTAATTTAGAAAAAAACAAGTCAATAGATACACTAAATAACTTATATAATTATGTAGATGAAATTTTTTCTGATTATTTAAAATCTATAGAAATGCTAAGAAAAATAACATTAAAACCCATCATATTAATAGGATATTATAATCCCTTATCTTATCTAAATAAGCAAGACTATCAAAAAATAGAAAAATTATTTAGATATATAGAAATAAACTTTAATAAATTAGCAAAAATAAAAAACATTTATTACATAGGAATATATGATGTATTTAAGGAAAAAAGTTATTATATTCCCAGTAATTTAGATTATCATCCATCATTAGAAGGTCAAAACTACATATCAAATGAGTTAATAAAACTAATAGAAACTAAGAAAATATTAAAATAATAAAATATTAATATACAATATTCTAAACAAAAATCAACTAAAGTATTGCAATAATTAATCGCCTTATGCTATAATACTAGCAGTTTTAAGTTTCTATAGCATTTCATATGCTATGGCGAAAGGAGAAGTAACATGAGAAAAGGTATTCATCCAGAACTAAAAGAATGTAAAGTTAAATGTGCTTGTGGAAATGAGTTCACAGTTAAATCAACACAAACAGAGATTCAACTTGAAACTTGTCCTAAATGTAATTCATTTTATACAGGAAAATTTGCAACATCTAAAAAAGGAAATGTACAAAAATTTAAAGATAAGTGGAATTTAAATGATGAAAAAGAAACAGTAGAAAAATAAATAAAAATAAATTATGAATAATTTGTGAAACGATAGAAATATCGTTTTTTTTAGTGTATAATTTTATAATAGGTGATGAGAAATGACAATAGGATTAGGAAATGACCATAGAGGATATAGAAAAAAGAAAAGATTAATGAATTATCTAA
The DNA here is from genome assembly GCA_036658935.1 of Bacilli bacterium. Lineage (GTDB taxonomy): Bacteria > Bacillota_I > Bacilli_A > RF39 > UBA660 > JAVXDN01. The sequence goes on from JAVXDN010000013.1 coordinate 14,950, forward strand.
GAAGACATGGGTATAACGTTATTGATTATGGATCTTATTCAACATCTAGAGTTGATTATATAGAATATGCACATAAAGTTTGTGATGCAGTTGTAAATAATGAAGCTAATCTTGGAATATTAATATGTTACACAGGAATTGGAATGTCTATAGCAGCAAATAAAATAAACGGAATAATGTGTGCAAAAATAGACAATGATAAAGAAGCTGAATTAGCAAAATTACATAATAATCCAAATGTACTCGCTTTAAGTGCTAGAAAAAGCTTTTCTGAAATTAAAGATATGCTTGATATATTTCTATACATAAAACCACTAGATTCAGAAGTATATAAAACAAGAATAGACAAGATAAAACTTTTAGAAAAAGAACAAGCTAATAAATTAATTGAATTAAACAAAGAAAATATAAAAAAAGAAATAATAAAAAAGCCAACAAAAAAGCCAATTAAGAAAGAAAATAAAAAAGACACAAAAAAACCTGATAACACAGTAAAGAAAACAGTTAATAACAAAATTAAAAAATCAGGGACAAGTAGTAATAAATCAAAAGCAGTAGAATAAGATATAATATGAAAAACAATAAATATTATATAATCTCTGCTTTTCTTATATTACTTCTTTTTCCATTAACAATTTTTTCATACAATAAAAATAAAAAAATAAGTATATTACCTTCTGAACCAGAACATACAAAAGAAGTAAATTTATTAGATAAAAATGAAATAAAAAAGTTAAAATTAGAAGAATACATTGTAGGTGTAGTCGCTTGTGAAATGCCTGCTTCATTTAATGAAGAAGCACTAAAAGCACAATCTATTTCCGCTAGAACATACGCATTATATAAAATGGATGGTAGTCGTGAATATGATCTTGTAAGTACAAAAGATGATCAATGTTACATCACACAAGAAGAAATGAAAAACAAATGGAAAAATGGATATACAAAATATTATAATAAAGTTTTAGAAGCTGTTAATTCAACAAAAGACAAAATAATGATATATCAAGGTAAACCTATAAAAGCATTTTATTTTTCTACTTCAAACGGATACACTGAAGATGTAAAAAATGTATTTGGAGAAGAAATAGAATATCTAGTAAGTGTAGAAAGTCCAAATGAAGAACAAACTACACATTTTAACGATAATAAAACTTTTACTATTAAAGACTTTCTAAGTAAATTATCAATAGATGCAACTTTAATAAAAAAAATAGATATACTTGGATACTCTAAAACTAATAGAGTAAATGAAATAATAGTAAACGATAAAAAATTTAAAGGAACAAAATTCAGACAACTATTAAATTTAAATAGTACTGATTTTAAAATAACATATGATAAAAATAATATATATATAAATACTGTAGGATATGGTCATGGGGTAGGTATGAGTCAATATGGAGCAAATGCAATGGCTATAAAAGGTAAGACATATGAAGAGATACTAAAACACTATTATAAAAATATTATAATAAAAAATGTATAAACTTTAGTATACTTGTCCACACTTATTAATAGGAGTGTGAAAAAGTGATAAAATCAAATGTCAAAAAAATGCTAGTACCAACAATTTATTTAACTTCTATAACATTAATTATAGGAAGTATTGTATTACTAATAACTGGAGTAAACAAATATTTAACAGTTCCATCGGAATATGATTATACTTATAGAGGAATATTTAATAATGAAACTATTCCAGTAATGAATGAAGCGACTGCAATAGTAAAACCATATTTATCAGAAAACGTAAAAATAGGTAAATATTTTTATGACTATGAAGGAGATATTAAAGAACAAGAAGGTTCATTAATATACTTTGAATCAACATATATGCAAAATTCAGGAATAGATTATATAAGTGAAACTGTATTTGATGTAGTAAGTGTTCTAGATGGAGAAGTAACAAAAGTAGAAAAAAATCCTACATTAGGAAACATAATACAAATAAAACACGCTAATAATTTAATAACTATATATGAAGGAGTAGCAAATGTTACAGTAAAGATAGGTGACAAGGTAACTCAAGGACAAGTATTATCCATATCAGGTAATTCACTTGTAAACTCAAATTACACTACATCACTTCATTTTGAAGTATATCATAAAGGAGAAATAATAGATCCTGAAACATTCTATAGTTCAAACATACAAGACTTTCAATAAGTCTTTTTTTATGTATAAAAATCTCTAAAATAAATATAATTTAACAAGGGGATGTTATATATAAAAAAAGAGATAATTATACGCACATTAAATGAAGCTAAATATATGATTAAAACAGAAGAAACTATAAGACAGATAGCATTAATTTTTAATGTTAGTAAAAGTACAGTTCATAAAGATTTACAAGAAAGATTAAAATATATAGATGAAAATATCTATAATAAAATAACAATAATAATTAAAAAACATTTAGAAATTAGACATATAAAAGGTGGAGAATCTACTAAACTTAAATATAAATTAAAACATTAGCTAAAAGGTCATCCAATAGGTTATTTTATGCCATATTTAATGGTAAAATTTACCATCTTATGATATATTAATATAAGAAAATAGGGTGAGGTAAATGATAACATTTGTCATAGTAGAGGACAATAAATTTTATATGGATTTTTTAAAAGAAACAGTTTTGAAATATATGATGAAAAATAAACTGGAATTTGAGATTCTTGATTTTTCAAAACAAACAAAAGAACTTGATGATATAATTAATAATCCTAAATTAAGTTCTATATATATTTTGGACTTTGAATTGCCTAATAATGTAACAGCAATTGACATCGCTAGAGATATTAGAAAAAAAGATTGGACAAGCCCGATAATAGTTTATAGTGCACATGGAGGAATGGCATACGAAACATTTAAACAAAGACTACAAATATTAGACTTTGTAAATAAACAGTTTAAGTCAGAGGATAGTTTAATTGAACTGTTTGATATATGTTTAAAACAATTAGATGTATGTAACTCACTTAAAATAAATACTAAAAGTATAAATATAAATGTTCCTTATAATAGGATATTATATATTCATAAAGATGTATTAGAGAGAAAGTGCATAATAGTTACTGATAATGGAAATGTAATTGTAAGATATAACATAAGAGATATGTTGCCTTTACTAGACAGTAGATTTAAAGTGGCACATAAGTCATGCATAGTTAATAGTAAGAGAGTCTTAGTTTATAATTGGACTAAAGGATATATGACTATGGATAATAATGAAATAGTTTATATGCTATCAAAAAGACGTAAGAAGGAGATGACTCAAGATGCTTCCACAGATGCTTTGGTATGAATGGCTTATAAGCTATATTGGAGTATTGATATGTTCGTTTGTAATAGCACATGTATATAAAATAATAAGTAATAATAGTAAAGTCTCGGTTTTTTGTTCTAGAAGTATTATAGTTATTTTATTAAGCAGTTTTTTAATTATGTTAAATAGTATTATAAATTATAATATAACAAGATTATTAATTCAAATATTATTATTGATAGCTATGAATATTATAATATATAAAGATAAACTTTCAAAAAGTATAATAATAACTATTATGATATATATAGTTATTTGTATATTTGAAATGTTGTGTAGTAGTATTCTTATAGTATTTGATATAAAAACAGCTGTAAAGGCAAATAGTACAATCTTAATAAAAACATTATTGTCAACACTTGTAATACTTGCTACATTAATGTTTTTTGAAATTAAAACTATTAAAAACTTATTTAATAAATTATCGAAAAGTATTTCTAATAATAAAACATTAAATGTTTTTACTAT
>JAVXDN010000014.1:0-18561 GCA_036658935.1 Bacilli bacterium
GCCCCGCCATCAGCGAGGCAATCGAGAAGGCAAAAGCGACCGAGAATCCAACGTTATATAAAATCTACATATAAGTTAAAGAGAGATATTAATACTCATAAGTGTGTTGATGTTTATTTAAAGAATGGAAAAGTTATTAAGTTAAATGGATTTTTAGATACTGGTAATAATATGATAGATCCTATAACTAAGAAAGTAGTAGTAATAGTTAATTCTAAAAAAATATTTAATGAGTTTAAAGATTTATATTATTTAGTACCTTATAATACTATAGAAGGTAGTGGGTTAATGAAATGTATAGTACCTAAGTTTATATATGTTAGTGATATAGGAAAAGTTAATAATGTAGTTATTGGATATACATCACAAGAGTTTAAGATAGAAGGAGTAAATTGTTTATTAAATAATTTATTAAAAGGAGAATAATTATGATTAAGAAATTAATAGAAAAGTTTTTTAAAAAAAGTAATGGAGTTTTTTATGTAGGTGCTAGTGATATTTTACCTCCTCCTTTAAAGAAAGATGAGGAAAGTAAATATATTGATTTATCTTCAAGTGGAGATAGAGCAGCTAGAAATATATTAATAGAACATAATTTAAGATTAGTGGTTTTTCTAGCTAAAAAGTACGATAATACTAAACATGATTTAGAAGATTTAGTTAGTATAGGTACTATAGGTCTTATAAAAGGAGTAAAAACTTATAAGTCTGATAAGAATATTAAATTAGCTACTTATGTTTCTAGATGTATAGATAATGAAATATTAATGTTTCTAAGGAAAAATAAAAAGAAAAAAATCGAGGTGAGTTTTGAAGATTCTATTAATTTAGATGCAGATGGTAATGAACTTCATTTAGAAGATGTTCTTGGTACTGATCCTAAGATAATTGAAAAAGATTATGAAGATAAGGTTGATAAGAATATTTTATTAGAGGAGTTATCTAAGTTAAATCAAAGGGATCAAGAGATAATGATTTTAAGATATGGTCTTAAGAATACTCAAGAACTTACTCAAAGAGAGGTAGCTGAAAAGTTATCTATAAGTCAGTCTTATATTTCAAGAATAGAAAAGAAAGTTATTAAAAGACTTAAAACTCTTATGAAAGTTTAAGTTTTTTCTTTATAATTATAGATGAGTATGCTATAATATTAAAGCTTCAAGGAGGAATAACATGGAATTAACTAGAGATAATTTAGAAAGATATGATAAATATTTAGATTTTTTAGCTGAATCTTGGAAATTTGATGAAGATACTACAGAGAAATATAAAAGTGAAGCTTTTAATAAGTTCTCAGAATATCAAAAAGATAAGGAATATAATATAGATCCTAGAGCTCTTAAGAATATAGCTTTTTCTTCTTTAGGTGTAACTTATGCTAAGAGGATAATTGAAAATGATTTTAATTTAGAAGAGATGAATAATTTCGCTGATATTTTAGGAAGAGAAATATGTAAAGAGTTATTACTTAGCAAAAAGATTAAAAGAGAAGATACAGATAAAGTTTGTGATATGATCAAGAATGAAGTTATTAAATCAATTCAAAGGAATTTATATTTAGATAGAATTATTAATAATAAGAATGGATATTTGAATGCTAGACATAGTTTAAAATATAAAATACTTAAAGAAATAAAATAATGTATATTTTATTTCTTCTTTTATCAAGATAAGATATAAGGAGAAATTTAATGGCAAAGAATAGTGTAGATATTACTGGTATTGTTACTTCTAAAATTAAGGTTCTTAAGAATGATGAAAAGGTAGAGTTATTTAAAAAGTATCAAAGTGGAGATTTAAGTGCAAAAGATAGTTTAGTGAATGGTAATTTAAAGTTAGTTTTATCTATTTTAAGAAAGTATCATAATAGAAGTGATAATATGGATGATTTGTTTCAAATAGGGTGTGTTGGGTTAATTAAAGCTATAGATAATTTTGATTTAGCTCATGAGGTAAGATTTTCTACTTATGCTGTACCTATGATAGAAGGAGAAATTAAAAGATATATTAGAGATAATTCTCCAGTTAGGGTGAGTAGAGGTATAAAAGAAACTGCTTATAAGATTCTTAGATTTAAGGATGATTATATTTCTAAGTTTGGTAGTGAACCTGAAACATCATCTATTGCATCTTATTTGGGTATTACTGAATTTGAAGTAGGCAATGCTCTTATGAGTTTAAAAGAACCTGTTAGTATTTTCGAACCTATTTATAATGATGGAGGAGATACTATTTATCTTCTTGATCAATTAGAAGATAAAAAAGATAGTCTTAATATGGATGATTTAATTAGTGTAAGGAAAGCATTAGAAGCGATTAAACCTAGAGAAAAGGATGTTTTAGTTAAAAGATTTATGACTGGAAAGACTCAAGCTGAAATAGCTGATGAAATAGGAATTAGTCAAGCTCAAGTATCTAGAATAGAGAAAACAGCAATTTTAAGTCTAAAAAGAATATTAAAATAGTATTATTCTAATAGGGGTGAATACTATGAGACTTAGTGAACTTCAAAGAAAAGATATAGTTAATATGGTAGATGGTAAGAAGATAGGTAAAATAATAGATGTTGAGATTAAAGAGAATGATGGAACTATGGAAAGTTTAGTTATAGAGAAAAGTAGATATATTAAAAATTTATTTAATACTGAGGGAGAACTATTAATAAAGTTTACTCAAATTAAAAAATTCGGAGAAGATGTGATTTTAGTTGATATTTCTTGAATTACTCTTTTTTTTTGATACAATTATACGGGAGAGATGAATATGAAAAAAAAGTTATATCTTCTTATTATTCCTTTTATATTAATAGTGGATTTATTATCTAAATTTTTTGTTAATAAGTATATTGTTTTAGATACTAGTAAAGTTATAATAGATAATTTTTTCTATCTAACTTATACACATAATTTTGGAGCTGCTTTTAGTATGTTTAATGGTAAAACTATTTTTATACTTATAGTATCTATATGTATGTTTTTGTATTTAGTTTATGAACTTATTAAGAATATTAATAAATATAATATTTCTATTCCTCTTAGTTTTATTATTGGTGGATTATTAGGGAATTTATATGATAGATTGTTTTTAGGTTATGTTAGAGATTTTTTAGATTTTCATATATTTGGATTTAATGCTGCAATATTTAATATAGGAGATACTTTTATTGTAATAGGTGTTATACTATTAGCCTTAAGTATTATAAAGGAGGAGAGAGCAAATGGAAAAGTTAAAAGTAATTAATGGTGGGACTAGATTAGATAATTATCTTTCTTTAGAGTTAGGCAAAACTAGAAGTCAAATTAGTTCAAATATTAAATGTAATAATATTACTGTTAATGGTCTTCCTACTAAGGCTGGATATATTGTTAAAACTGATGATTTAATAGAAGTTGTACGTTCAGAGAATGAGACAGAGGCTAGGGAAGAGAATATTAAACTAGATATTGTATATGAAGATGAATATTTAATGGTTATTAATAAGCCTAGTGGAATGGTAGTTCATCCAGGAAGTGGGAACTATTCTCACACTTTAGTTAATGCTTTAATGTATTATACAAAAGATTTATCTACTATTGGTGGGGAGTTTAGACCTGGAATAGTTCATAGGATTGATAAGGATACTAGTGGATTATTACTTGTAAGTAAAACAAATGAAGTTCATGAAAAATTAGCTGCTTGTTTTAAAAATAAAACTATAAAAAGAAAATATATAGCTTTAGTAAGTGGAATTATAGAAGAGAATTCTGGTACTATAGATGCTCCTATTGGGAGAAATACTCAAAATAGGAAAAAAATGTGTGTAACTGATATTAATAGTAAACACGCAGTTACAAATTTTACTGTATTAGAAAGATTAAATAATGCTTCTTTAGTTGAATGTGTTTTAGAAACTGGTAGAACTCATCAAATAAGAGTTCATATGAGTTATATTCTTCATCCTTTAATTAATGATCCAGTGTATGGGAAAAAGATTATTAATGATTATGGTCAAATGTTACATGCTCAGTATTTAGGATTTGTTCATCCTATTACTAATAAGTTTCTAGAGTTTTCTGTTAAGCCAGAAAAAGAGTTTGAAGATATTTTAAATACTTTTAGAGATTAGTAATTAATACTACAAATGAAGTTATTAGTGCATATATATTAAATAATAAGACAGGTATTAGATAATAAATAGCACTTTTTTTAATTTCTTTAGTTTCTATTATTAAGAATATTAAACTTATAAATGCAATTAAAGACATGATAAATCCTAGTAGTACAGATCTTAATGTAAAAAACATTAAAGGGAAAAGTTCAACACTTAGATAAAAAGTTAATAAGATATATAAGTAATCATTATTTTTTAATATTTTGTTTTCTTTGGATACATTATATATGCTTAATGCTACTAAGATAAAGATAATACTCCATATTATACTTATTATATATCCAGGTAAGACAAATGATGGAAGGGATAATTGGGAATAGAATTCTTTATTAAATCTAAATAAAATTCCACCTAAGAACCAAGGGATAAGACATATAAGATATTTTAATATTTTTTTTAACATTTACACACCTCTTTACTAATTATATGAAAGAGTGTATTATATTAGTAGTCTTTAAGGAGGACATAATGGAAAAAATTCAAGTAACAAAAAAAGATGATTTATTTCTTAAGATTGTACATTATTTTATTACTTATGAGGATTATAAACCAGTTATTCTTCATGGAATTAGCAATGAGATGTGGTTAGAGAATTTAGATAGTGATGTTAAATTAATTAGAGTTAATTCAAATTATATACATAATGAAGAACAATTAGATTTAGATTTAAAGAAAACTGATTTTATTAGAAATAATATAAAGAAAAAAACTTATTTAATTAAATTAAAAATGGTTAATATACTTTTAGATGTTAGAGATGAAGTGAATTTAAATACAGAGAACAAGTTTATAGATACTATTAGAATTAATAAAGGAACTGATGTAAAGAAGAGTACAAGTTTATTAAAGTATTTTCCTAATATTAAAAATAATTTTTATTCTGTAAAAGATGATATACAACAAATAGTTTTTAGAGATAATGAATTAAATAATAAAACAAATAGAAATGAAACAAAAATAGCGAAGGCTTTTAAGATAAATAAGCCTGTAGTGACTTATACTTTGATAGCTATTAACATTCTTATTTATTTACTTATGTTATCTCCTAAAATATATACATTGTTTATTAATTCTTTTGCGAGTTATTACATGAATGTACAAATAGGTGAGATATGGAGACTTATTACTTGTGTATTTTTACATGCTAATATATCTCATATATTATTTAATATGATAGCTCTATTTATGGTTGGTCCAGAGATAGAGAAGTATTATGGAAAAGTAAAATTTTTGTGTATTTATTTACTTAGTGGAATTATAGGAAGTTTATTCTCTTGTATATTAGGTTCTTCAGTTAGTATAGGAGCTAGTGGAGCAATATTTGGATTATTTGGAAGTTTATTATATTTCTCTTTAAACTTTAGAGCTACTCTAGATGGATATTTAAAAGGTGCTTTAATTCCTTTAATACTTACTAATTTACTTATAGGATTTATTGTTCCAAGTATTGATATTTGGGCACATATTGGAGGACTTATTGGAGGTTTCTTAGTTTCTATGGCTTTAGGTTATATTGGAACAAAGAAAAAGAATGATCATATAAATGGGACTATTGTTACAATATTATTAATTGTATTTTTAGTTATTATGTTATTTATTAAATAAAAAAAGAATTTTAAAAATTCTTTTTTTTAATACTTTCTATATAATCCAGCGACTATACCTAATATATTTACTTTATCTAAAATGATTGGATTCATTGTTTCATTTTCAGGTTGTAGACGATAATATCCATTTTCTTTATAAAATGTTTTAACTGTTGTATATCCTTCTTCATTTAATGCTACAACTACATCTCCATTTTTCGCTGATGAAGTTCTTCTTACTACTAAGATATCCTTATCATATATTCCTATATTTTTCATACTCATACCCTCAACATTTAATGAAAAGATTTCTGAGTTCTTTGGAATCATATATGAAGGAAGTGAAACATATTCATCTGGATGTTCTATTGCTTCTATTGGATTACCTGCAGTTATTTTACCTAGTAAAGGAACTGTAACTATATTTTCATCTTTTTCTAAATATTCATTAGGTACTAATACTTCTAAAGTACGTGATTTGAATTCTGTTTGATGAAGATATCCTTTACTTATTAGATGTTGTAAGTGTGTGTATACAGTAGCAGTACTACTAAGTCCTATTATTTCTCCGATTTCTCTAATACTTGGACTATATCCATGTTTTGCTATGAATTTTTTTACAACACTTAATATTTGGTCTTGTCTTGATGTTAATTTTTCCATTTATTCCTCCTGTTTTATTTATATTTTTATGTTAACACGCAAACGTAAAATTGTCAAACATTTGTTAGTGTTTTTGTTGACACGAACAAGCATTTGTTATAGAATTATATTTAGAAAAGGAAGCGAGTAGATATGGAAAAAGTTTTTGATAGTTATAAGGGAGTTGTTTTGTTTTATGCTGTTGTTATTTTATTATCTTTTATTTTTGTTATTAGAATTAAAGATATTAATTCAACTGCACAAAGAACTAATCATAATGAAAGTGTTCAAGTAAAGTATTATGCTTAAGAAATTATAAAAGAATTGAATACACTTTAATAAACTGTTATAATTTAGTTAGAAGATAATGTGAGGAAGTGTAGAGTATGTTTAATAGAAAAATCGTTAATGGTATAAGATCTTTAAGTATTGATATGATTAGTGAAGCGAAGAGTGGACATCCTGGAATATGTTTAGGGTCTGCACCTGTATTATATACTTTGTTTTTAAATCATTTAAATTATAATACATTTGATGGTAACTGGATTAATAGAGATAGATTTGTTCTTAGTGCAGGACATGCTTCTGCTTTACTTTATTCAACTCTTTTTTATGCTGGTTATCCAATAGATTTTAATGAATTAAAAACTTATAGACGTTTGGGTAGTCGTTTAGCAGGACATCCAGAATATAATACTAAAATTGGAATTGAAGCTTCTACTGGTCCTTTAGGAGAAGGATTTGCAACTGCTGTAGGGATGGCTATAGCGGAGGAGTATTTAAGAAGAACTATAAATTCAACTATAATAAACCATTATACTTATGCTCTTTTAAGTGATGGAGATTTAATGGAAGGTCTTAGTTATGAAGCTGCATCTTTAGCTGGGGCTTTACATTTATCTAAATTAATAATTATGTATGATTCAAATAAAATATCAGTAGATGGTACAACATCTGGTGTATTTGATGATGATATCTCTAAGAGATTTGAATCAATGGGATGGGAAGTTATTAGTGTAGGGAATATTGATGAAGATACAACTGCTTTAGATAAAGCGATTGTAAAAGCTAAAGAACAGGTTAATAAACCTACATTAATTGAATATAAATCTACTATAGGATATGGGTCTATAAAAGCTGGATTAAAAGAAGTACATAGTGGAGCACTAAGTGAAGACGATATATTTCAAATGAAAACTAGATTCGAAATTAATCAAGTACCTTTTCATGTATCTAAAGATGCTGTTGAAAACTATAGAAAAAGTATAGCTGAGAGAACTGGTAGTGTATATGAAGATTGGTTAGGTAAATATAATGCTATTACTAAAGAGAATGATAGGGTAAAAGATCTTTTATTTAAATATGAAAAAAATGAATTTGGAATTGATTTATCTCAAATTAAACCTAATTTTAGTAATGATAAAAAGGAAGAACTTAGAACTACTAATTCTAAACTTATGAATATTATTGCTGAAACTACTCCGTTTTTCTTAGGAGGATCAGCTGATATGGTGTCTTCTACAAAGACTTATTTAAAAGAATTTAAAGATTTTAAATTAAATGGGGAAATGGGAAGAAATATTCATTTTGGAGTTAGAGAAAACTTAATGGCTTCTGTACTTAATGGTTTAGCTTTATCTGGACTTAGACCTTTTGGGTCTACTATGCTTGCATTTAGTGATTATATGAGACCTGGTATGAGATTATCCGCGATGATGAATTTACCTGTTACATATATATTCACTCATGATTCAGTTAGTATAGGGGAAGATGGACCAACTCATCAACCTATTGAACAATTAGGTAGTATAAGAATGATACCTAATATGAAAGTATTTAGACCAGCTGATGTAAATGAAATTATAGGTTCTTGGAATTATATTTTAAATAAAAAAATACCTGCGACTTTAATTATTTCTAAGAGTGAAATGCCTCTTCTTGAATCTTCACATCCTAAAGGTGTAGAATATGGAGCTTATATAATAAAAGAAGAGGTAAATAGATTGTCTGGTATTATTATATCTACTGGAACTGAGGTATTAACTGCAATAAAAATATCTGAAGTTTTAGCTAATAAAGGTATTTATATTAGAGTTATTTCAATGCCTTCTATAGAGATATTTAATGAACAACCAGAGGAATATAAATCTACTTTATTACCAATAGGATCTAAAATTATTACTTTAGAAGCTAGTAATGATCCTATATGGAATGAATTTGTTTATAATAAGAAATATATTTTAAATATTGATAGTTTTGGAAGAAGTGGTAAGTCTCAAGATGTATTATCTTCTTTAGGATTTGATTTTGATTCTTTAACATTAAGAGTAGAAAATTTACTTAAATAGTTTATTACTTTACTGTAAAAAGAATTAATAAAGTTGTATTTATAAGTTTTTTATTATATATTTATATTAGATAAAATTTAAGGAGGGAATAAAGATGTTTTGTAGTAAATGTGGTGAAAAGAATAAACAAAGTGCTAAGTTTTGTACTAATTGTGGAAGCAAATTAGGTGAGACAGATAAAAGTGGTGTTGAGAAAGCTAAAAAAATAGCAGAAGATACTGTTAATGGAGTAGTTGAAGGTCTTAGTAATACTAATGATTTAACTCATGAATATAAGAGTGAAGATATAATTTCTAATAAAGTATTCGCTATATTATCTTATTTTGGTATATTAGTATTGGTTCCAATATTAGGAGCTAAAGAATCTCCTTTTGCTAAGTTCCATGCTAATCAAGGTTTAGTATTATTAATAGGATGGGTAGGATATTTAATATTGTATTTTATATTACATTTAATTAAGTTTACAAAGACTCAATATATATTTGGAGCTGCATATTCAGTACCTTATACTCCATGGTTTATATCATTTATTTGTTTAATTATATCAATACCACTTTTTGTATTTTGTATTATGGGAATAGTATATGCTTCTCAAGGTAAAGCTAAGGAACTTCCTATTATAGGAAAATTAAAACTTTTGAAATAGTTAAAAAAAAATAGAAGTTATTCTATTTTTTTTATTAATCATTTTCATTAAACGATAGAAGAGTTTGTATATCTTTTTCTGTTAGATTTGATAATATATTTTGACTTCTATTATCACCTTCTATTAATGAATCACTTAATATTCTTTTCTTATTTTGTAGTTCTAATATTCTTTCTTCTATAGTTCCTTTACATATTAATTTTATTACTTCTACTGTATTTTTTTGTCCTATTCTATGTGTTCTGTCAGTTGCTTGATTTTCAACTTGAGGATTCCACCATAAATCTAGGTGTATAACTACATCTGCACTAGTTAAGTTAAGCCCAGTACCTCCAGCTTTTAACATAATTAGAAATACATTAGTATCATCATTATTAAAATTATCAACTAGTTGCATTCTAGTTTTACTTTTTATACTTCCATCTATTACATATGATGTTATATCGTTTTTATTAAGTTCGTTTTGTACTATTTCAAGGGCAGTTCTAAAGCTTGTAAATATTAATATTTTATGATTATTACTTATTATTTCTTTAAGTAAGTTAATTAAATTATCTATTTTTACACTTCCACCTTCATAGTTTTCATATAGTATTTTAGGGTCTATACATATTTGTCTTAGTTTAGTAAGTAATTGTAGTATTTTAAATCTACCTTTTAAGAATCCTTCAGTTTGTATTAATTCATCCATTTCTTTTTTTGTTTTATTTAGAGTAGATGCATATATTTCTTTTTGTTTAGGATATAAATCAAGATATATATTATTTTCTATTTTAGGTGGTAATTCTTTCATTACATCTATTTTTTTTCTTCTTAATATAAATGGAGTTATTTGTTTATTTAAATCACTTAATTTATTCATTGATTCTTCTTCAAAATCTTTTATATGATAATTCTTTTGAAAAGAAGTAATAGTATTTAAATATCCTGGCATAATAAAGTCAAATATACTCCATAATTCAGTTACTGAGTTTTCTATTGGAGTTCCAGTTAGTGCTATATTACATTTAGAATGTAATTGTTTTATAGTTTTAGTTATCATTGTTCCTGGATTTTTTATATTTTGAGCTTCATCTATCGCTAGAAGTTCAAAGTTCATTTCTAAATATTTTTCTTTATCTTGTCTAGCTAAACCATATGTAGTTATAAATACATTTGTATTATTATTATTTTCTAAATCATTAATTCTTTTTGTTTTCTCTTCAGCGATTACTTTATAATTAATTTCTTTTCCAAATTTTTCAAATTCGTTTTTCCAATTATATATAAGTGAAGTAGGAGCGATTATTAAAATTTTAGCATCTTTATTGCTTTTTAATATTAGCTTAATTAGATATATAAGTTCTATAGATTTTCCTAATCCCATTTCATCCGCTAGAATACCACCAAACCCACATTTATATATTGTATATAACCATTTAACCCCTGTTAATTGATAATCTCTTAAAACATCTTGTTCTTCTTTTTTAAATGATATCTCTAAGTTTTTATATTTATTAAAATCATTTATTAAGTTATCAAAGGAATTATTTGTATCTATTATATTATATTTATTGTTTTTTAAACTACTTAGATATATAGCTCTATATTTAGGTAATGTACCAGTTCCCATATTTATATCTTTATTAGATAAGTTCATATCTTCTATTAAAGAAGATAATTCATTTAAGTCTTCATTATCAAGTGTATTAATAATATTTCCGTTTTTTAATCTATAATATTTTTTCTTCTGTTTCATGCTATCTAATATATTAGATAATTCTTCACTTTTAATATCTCCTAGAGAAAAACTATAACTCATTATATTATCTTTTCCTATAGTAAAATTAGATCTAATGTGAGTTTTATCAATAATAGATGTATCTTTAATCTTTTGAGAAGTGAATATTTCATATTCTTTAGATAATTCGTCTATTTTACTTTCTAAGAATTTTGTTATTAAATTCATATTACTTAATAATATTTTTTTATTTTCTATAGTAAAACCAATAAGTAATAAGTCATTTATAGCATTAGATTCAAATTCTGTATCTCTTACTAAAAAAGGAACATCATCAAAGTAAGAAATTATTTGTTCATTATATTCTAATTTAATAATACATTCTATTTGATCTTTTTTAAAATCAAAATATAATTTAACATTAGGTGTTTTTCCTATAATAATATTGTCTATGCTTTTATCAATTTTTATATTATCTTTGACAGAAGAAAGTAGTCCTTTAGAGAAAATAGGCATATCTTTTTCTTCAAATAATAGTTTATTTAATTTGAAACTTTTCATTGTTTTAAGAACATTACTTATTTTCTTAGGTAAGTTATATATATTATTTTTATAAATAATATAATTACAATTAGTATTAACAATTTTTATTTCATTTATATTTTGTATTTCAAATACATATTTATTTTCATCTTTTGTAAGTGAAATTTCAAGAGGACATGAGTTTATTATATGAGAATTATCAGAGTTACCTTCTAAAAAGAACTCTTTATTTTTTATTAATTTCAAGAATGAATCAATTTCTGTTTCTCTTAATACAAACACAAAATTATTTTTCTTTTTTCTGTTTAAGAAATAGTTTAATATTTCACTATCTTCATCTTTAAAGTAATTAGAACTAGGTTCATATGTATAAGATTTACCTAAAATAAAATCTTCTTGTCCAAATTCGTAAGAATTAAAGAATTTTCTAAATTTATTACCTATTAAATATAGTTTGTTTTCTCCTATACTTAGTTTTATTTCTAAGTAATGGTTTCCTAACTTTTTATAAAATGATAAAACTAATGATATATTGATTTTTCTTTTTATTTTTGAAGTATCTGTATTGTTATAAAAATTAGTTAATACTTCATGAGATGCATTTATTAGTCTTTGTTCACTATCTAAATTAAATATTTCTTTTTTATAGTTATATAAACAAGCAGCTATGTGTGTGCAA
The DNA here is from genome assembly GCA_036658935.1 of Bacilli bacterium. GTDB lineage: Bacteria > Bacillota_I > Bacilli_A > RF39 > UBA660 > JAVXDN01. The sequence continues at coordinate 12,315 of JAVXDN010000014.1, forward strand.
TGTCCATTTAATCTATATTCATTACATTCACAATTTGTAGAAGATACTATTCCATTACTCATTTTAATAGTAGTTTCAAATACTCCATAACCATCATTATTTTCAACATTAAAAACATGAATATTAGCATTATTTTTAGAATAACAGCTTATATAATGAATTAGTTCCTTAGGATAATCTTTTCCTGAATAATATGAATTGCTTGAAGTGCTTTTTACTATTTCTAAATCTTCTAAGTCCATAATAATTGATTTCTCCTTTTTTTGCCCATATATGATTGTACCATTACATACATGATTAAACAATTGATATTTAATGAATGGGAAAAGCTATAACATGATAATTTGTTATATTTATGAAAATATTGTGAAAAGAATAGATATTTTTTTATGAAAGAGTAATATATATAACGTGTGTCTTTTTATAATTAAATATAACAAAAAGGAAAGACTAATATATAGGGAGAAAAATATGAAAAAAATATTTAAAATATTAAGAAGAAGTTCATTATCAATAATAATTATATTACTTCTTTTAGTAGTTCAAGCACAATGTGATTTAGCTTTGCCTTCTTATACTTCTGATATTATTAATATAGGTATACAACAAGGTGGTATAAAAGATAATTCAATAGAGGTTATAAGAGAAGATGAGTTTAATAATATATTAGAGTTTGTGGATAACGCGGATATACTTATTAATAATTATGATTTAGTAAAGACAGGTAGTGTAGAAGCTCGTGAATTAAAGGATAAATATCCTATAGTTAGTAGTGAAAATATTTATGTTTTAAAAAAAGATATAACTAAAAAAACTAGAAAAGAGATAAATAATACTATATCACAGAGTCTTATTCTTACTTCTATTTTATCTAAAAGTACTACAACTGAAGCTCTTAAGAAAATAGATATAGATTTTAGTATTCCAGAAGGTATGAGTTTAAGTGATGTACTTCCTTTATTATCTAAGGAGACTAAAGATAAAATTAAAGAAGAGTTTTCTAAACAATTAGGAAATGAAAAGAGTGTTTTATCTCAACTTGGAGCTTTAAGTATAAAAAATGAATATAAAATTATAGGGGTTAATACAGATAAATTACAAATGGATTACATTATATCTACTGGATTAAAGATGTTATGTTTAGCTTTTTTATCTATGAGTGCTACTATTATAACTACGTTTTTAGCTAGTCGTACTGGATCTAAATTCAGTAGGGATTTAAGAAGTGAAGTAGTAGGGAAAGTAATGGGATTTTCTAATACAGAAACAGAAGAGTTTTCTTCTTCATCTTTAATTACTAGAACTACAAATGATATTCAACAAGTTCAAATGTTAGTTATTATAGTTCTTAGAATGGTATTATATGCTCCTATTATAGGTATAGGTGCTTTAGGAAAAGTTATAGATTCTCCAATGGCTTATATAATTGGTATTGCAGTTTTTACAGTATTAGCTTTAGTTTCTGTATTATTCGCAATAGCGTTACCTAAGTTTAAGATATTACAAAAACTTACTGATAAGATTAATTTAGTTTCTAGAGAAACTATAAATGGATTACCAGTTATTAGAGCTTTTTCTACTGAAAAGCATGAAGAGGAAAGATTTGATAATGCTAATATAGATCTTACAAAAGCTAATTTATTTGTTAATAGAGTAATGACTGTGATGATGCCTACGATGATGTTTATTATGAATGGCGTATCTATACTTATTGTTTGGGTAGGCGCTAAGGAAGTGAATTTTGGAACTATGCAAGTAGGTTCTCTTCTTGCTTTTATAACTTATACTATGCAAATTATTATGGCATTTTTAATTATTTCTATGATTTCAATTATGTTGCCTCGTGCATATGTTTCTTTTAAGAGAATAGGGGAAGTTTTAAATAAAAAGAATAGTATTATAGAAGATGATAAACCTATTTCTTTTAATAAAGATATTAAGGGAGAAGTTGAGTTTAGAGATGTTTATTTTAGATATCCTAATGCTAATGAAGATGTTCTATCAAATATAAATTTTAAAGTGTCTTGTGGACAAACTATTGCATTTATAGGGTCTACTGGAAGTGGTAAATCTACTTTAGTTAATTTGATTCCTAGATTTTATGATGTAACTGGAGGAAAGATATTAATTGATGGAGTTGATATAAAACATGCTAATATCCATGATTTAAGAGATAAAATAGGATTTGTTCCTCAAAAAGGAGTATTACTTAGTGGAACAGTAAAGAGTAATTTATCTTTAGGAGTTTCTTCTTTAAGTAAAGCAGAAATAGATAAAGCTTTAAGAATAGCTCAAGCTTATGATTTTGTATATAAAAAAGATAAGGAAGAGAATTCTATAATTTCTCAAGGTGGGGATAATGTCAGTGGAGGAGAAAGACAAAGACTTTCTATAGCGAGAGCAATCGCTAAGAATCCAGAGATTTATGTGTTTGATGATTCTTTTAGTGCACTTGATTATAAGACTGATAGTCTTCTTCGTAAAGCTTTAAAAGAAGAATTAACTGATAGTACGATTTTTATAGTAGGTCAAAGAATATCTTCTATAAAAGATGCGGATACTATTATAGTTTTAGATAAAGGAGAAATTGTAGGGATTGGAAAGCATAAAGATCTTCTTAAAGATAATGTAATTTATAGAGAAATAGCTCTTTCTCAATTATCAGAAGAGGAGATGAAGAAATGAGTAATGAAAAAAATCCTATTATGAAGGGAAAAAGAAATGTAGAGAAGCCTAAAGATTTTAAGAATGCTTTAAAGAAAATGTTTAAATATTTAGGTAAATATAAGATAGCCGTTATAATAGTTATGATTTTTGCTATTTTATCAACTTTATTTTCTATAGTAGGTCCAAAGATATTAGGGGACGCGACTACTATATTATTTGATGGATTAATTAGTAAAACAACTGGTGGAAGTGGAATTAATTTTATTAAAATAGGAAGAATATTATTAATTTTACTTGTAATATATATTTTAAGTGCAGTTTGTGCGTATATACAAGGGTTCATAATGACTAAAGTTAGTCAGAGTGTTACTTATAAAATGAGAAAAGATATTAGTGAGAAGATACATAAAATACCACTTAAGTATTTTGAAGAAAAAACTAATGGAGAAGTATTATCTATAATTACAAATGATGTTGATACTATATCTCAAAGTTTGAATCAATCTATTACACAATTAATAACTAGTATAGTGACAATTATTGGTGTATTTGCAATGATGATGAGTATTAATATTCCTTTAGCTTTAGTTTCTTTAGTTATTCTTCCTGTTAGTTTTGTAATAGTAGGATTAATCGCTCATAATAGTCAAAAGTATTTTAAAAAACATCAAGATTATTTAGGTCATGTAAATGGAGATATAGAGGAAATGTATTCTTCACAAAATATTATTAAAGTATTTAATGCAGAAAAAAAACAATTAAATATATTTGAAAAAGATAATGAAGTTTTATATAAATCAGCTTGGAAAAGTCAGTTTTTAAGTGGTCTTATGCATCCTTTAATGAATTTTGTATCTGATATTGGATATGTTGGTGTTACTATTCTTGGAGGTTATGCTGTTATTAAAGGTAAAATGACAGTTGGAAATATTCAATCATTTATTCAATATAATAAGAATTTCACTAGACCTATTATTCAAACAGCTCAGATATCTAATGTTCTTCAGTCTATGATGGCGGCGAGTGAGAGGGTATTTGAATTTCTTGATATTGAGGAAGAGGAATTTATTTTAAATAGTTCAGTTGATACTTCTTTAATAGAGGGTAATGTTGTATTTGATCATGTTAAGTTTGGATATAATGAAGATAAGGTTATTATTAAAGATTTTAGTGCTAATGTAACTAAAGGTCAAAAGATTGCGATTGTAGGTCCAACTGGAGCAGGTAAAACTACTATGGTTAAGTTACTTATGAGGTTTTATAATGTTACTGAAGGTAAGATACTCATAGATAAGTATAATATTAATGAGTTTAATAGAGGAGATTTAAGACATATATTTGGTATGGTTTTACAAGATACTTGGTTATTTAGTGGATCAGTTATGGAAAATATTAGATATGGAAGATTAGATGCTAGTGATGAAGAAGTAATACAGGCAGCTAAAAACGCTCATGTGCATCATTTTATTCAAACTCTTCCAGGAGAATATAATATGGAAATTAATGAAGAAACTACTAATATATCTTTAGGTCAAAAACAACTTCTTACTATCGCGAGAGCAATACTTGCAAATCCAAAGATTCTTATATTAGATGAAGCGACTAGTAGTGTTGATACTAGAACTGAGGAATTAATTCAAAATGCGATGGATGAACTTATGAAAGGAAGAACTTCTTTTGTAATAGCTCATAGGTTATCTACTGTTAGAGATGCCGATTTAATTTTAGTTATGAATGATGGAGATATTGTAGAACAAGGTACACATACTGAACTTTTAAATAAAAATGGTTTTTATGCTAAATTATATAATTCACAATTTGATAAAACAATAGATAAAAGTAATTAAATATGTTATAATATCTATTACTTGGGGATGTTTTATAATTCGACAGGGTTTAGGAATTTATTAGATGCATGTAGTAGGCGTACTTAAAACGCACCGAAAACAAATAATCGGAAAACAAAACAACAGAAATTTCGCCTTCGCAGCTGCCTAAGGTAAGCTAGAAAGCGGCTCACTCTTAACTTATGTCTGCGAGTTAAGTTCATGGGCTCATAAAAGCAGACTTATTATTTATTGGTGTCTAACAATAAATATGAAATTAATAGACTAAGTAATATAGAAAGATGCTGGAAATCTAATGCTATATTAATGAAAATAAATAAAACCGGAAAAACATGTTGATATCTTTTAGATTCGAACTTTGGACATGAGTGAAAATCTCATCATCTCCACCAAATAAGAAAATATCTCATTTATGAGGAAAAGAAATATTATTTCACTAATATTTCTTTTTTATTTCACTTCTCTTTCATAATACTCAAGTATAATCTTAAATATGAAATGGAGAGTGATATGAAGAGATTAGAAAAATTACAAAGAAATTGAAATAATTGTTTGTCCTAAGAATTACCTACTTTAAAAAATCTTTTAAAAAGTTCATACAAATGAACTTTTTCTTGTGTTATAATTGTGATGGAAGTGAAAATATGAAAAACAAAAAAAATATACTTTTAGGTATTATAGGATTTATATTAATAATAATTATTATATTATTTTTAATTATAATGTTTGATAGAGATAAAAAAATAAATAATTTAAATAATATTATAATTGATCTTACTAATTTGTATACTAAGGATAAATCAATTATTTTAAATAAAGATGAATTAATAATTAATAAAGGTGGTAATTATATTTTACAAGGTAAATATAATGGGAGAATATTAATTGATGCAAAAAGTAAAACTAATATTACTCTTAATAGTGTAAATATAGATACTAAATATAATCCTTGTATTAGTATTTTAAAAGGTAGTCCTGTTGATTTTATAATTCCTGCTTATTCTAGAAACTATTTAAAAGATATGTATTCATCTTCTACTATTTATAGTGAAGAAGATATTAGTATTGATGGTATAGGTTCATTAACTATTATGAGTGGAGGAGAATATGGTATTAACATATTAAATAATTCTTTTACTATTAAAGGATCAATTCTAGAAATAAATGGAAATAGTTCAATAAAAGCTAAAGATATTAAAGTTCTAGGTGGAGAGATATATTTTAATTCTAAAAAAGATTCTATTATTTCAGATAATTTAATAATAAATGATGGTAATATTTATATATCTTCTTTAATAAATGGATTAAATATTAAAAATCCTTATATTATTAATGGAGGAAGAAGTGTTATTTTATCACAGATAAATAATAGTGTTTTAGATGATAATTCTAAAGAGGATGTATTTGTTTTTAAAACAGAAGATAAAATTTTAAAAGATACTACTTCTTTCTTAACTGATAGTGATGATAAATTAATTATATCTTTTTCTAATAATAATGATTATAACTTATGTATAATATCTGTACCTGGAGTAAATAAGAAATCATATAATTTATATATAAATGGTTATAATGAAGGTAAGAAAGTTAGAGGAGTTTATGGCAAAGGAAAATATATACTTGGAAGTAAAAAAAATATTTATTAATTAAGTGATAAATATTTTTTTATAATATTATAAAAGAAATCATTAATAATGTTACTTTATAATTAAAAATTCAAAAATTATTATATA
>JAVXDN010000015.1:0-18451 GCA_036658935.1 Bacilli bacterium
AGTGTAACATCTGCTTACCTTTTTGTTTACTTTATCACATGATTTTTGTATAATTATTGATAGGAGTAAATGAGATGAATATATTAATAGCTATTTCTTTATCTTTTATTAGTGGACTATTTATGTTAGTAGGAATGTTCATTGTATTTAAGAGTAAGAGTACTTCAAAAGTACTAGCTTTTAGTGTGTCTTTAGGAGTAGTTGTATTAGTTGGATTATGTCTTTTTCATATAATTCCAGATGCAATTAATTTCTTAAAGTATAAGTATGAAATTTTTCAATGTGCTGCTTTTATAATTTTATTTTCTATAGTTGGATTTATAGGATTTCAAATAGTTGATCGTTATTCAGGTCATCATGATAATACAGACTTGAAACATGTTGCAATAATAACTTGTATTGTATTACTTCTTCATAATTTTATTGAAGGGATGGCTCTATATACAACTGTAGAAGTATCGCTTAAATCAGGAGTATTATTCTGTATAGGTATAGCTTTACATAATATACCTTTAGGATTAACAGTAAGTAGTGAGTTTTATTCTTCAACAAAGGATAAGAAGAAAACATTTTTATTTAATGCTAGTTTGATAGTAGCTACTGTAGCTGGGTCTTTCTTAATTTCATTATTTAATATTAATCCAAATAATAGTTTATTATTTGGAATACTACTTTCATTAACTTTAGGAATGATAGGGTATATTGTTATTAATGAATTATTACCAATGCTTAAAAATAAAAAGTTTAATAATTTAAAGTTAGCTGGATTAATAGTGGGTATAGTATTAATGGTATTAACCGTTATTATATAAAAAAGGAGAAATAGATATGGAAAAGGAAAGTTTGAAAGATAAGAAAAGACCGATGAAAAAGAACGTTAAGAGAATGATTTTGAAAGGAACAATATGGTTTGCTGTATTACTTTTAGTTTTTGGATTAATGTTAGTTATTTGGCATTTTTTTAAGGATAATATATTAACAGTTGATTATAAATTAAAAGATTATATTACTAATTATATGATTAATGATAATAATACTAAATTTATGAAAATAATTAGTTTATTTGGTAGTAAATATACATTAATAGTAATAATGGTAATTGGATGTATATTTATGTATAAACGCAGATATTCAATATTTTTAGCTCTTAATTTATTTGTAGTTTATATTAGTGGTTATGTATTTAAACATATAGCTTGTAGACCTAGACCAAGTTTATCTTTGATTGCAGAAACTGGATATTCATTTCCTAGTGGACATGTAATGTGTTCAACAGCATTTTATGGTATGTTATTATATTTTATATTTAAATATGTTAAGTCTATACCTTTTAGATGGATATTATCTTTTGTAATTAGTTTGCTTGTTGTATTTATAGGAATATCTAGATTATATTTAGGAGTACATCATTTAAGTGATGTAATAGGTGGATTTATTTTAGGTGGTATTGTGTTAATTATGTTTATAAGTATGGCTAAAGAATATTTTAAAGAGGATAAATAAATGGTAGGCCTAGTCCTTGAAGGCGGTGGCGCTAAGGGAAGTTATCAAGTTGGAGCTATAAAGGCTTTAAAACGCCGTGGAATAGCATTTGATGGTGTTGTTGGTACTTCTATAGGAAGTATTAATGGTGCTATTGTAGCATCAAAAGATTTAAGGCAATTAAATAGACTTTGGAAAAAACTTATAGATAAGAATATATTTGGAGTTAATGAGGAAGTTATAAATGCTTTAAAGGATAAAAATATTAATTCAGGAGCAGTTAAAAAAGTTGTTGATAATGTAGGTTCAGTGTTTAAAAGTAAAGGTGTAGATACAATAGCATTTAGAGATATAATTGAGTCTACAGTTAATGAAGATAATTTAAGAAAAAGTAAAATAGATTATGGTTTAGTTACTTATAATTTGACTGATAAGGAACCTTTAATAGTATTTAAAAAAGATATTAAAAAAGGTACTTTAAGTGATCATCTTTTAGCTAGTGGGCATTTACCAATATTTAAATTTGATAAGCTTATTGATGATAAATATTATATTGATGGAGGCATGTACGATAATTGTCCTATTAATATGTTATTAGATAAAGGATATGATAAACTTTATGTTATTAGATTATATACTAGGAAAATAAGAAAACCTAAGGCAAATAATGCTTCGATTATTTATGTAATTCCTAAACATAATTTAGGATCTATTCTATTATTTGAAAAGGATAAAATGAAAGATAATATAAGTTTAGGTTACTATGATACTCTTAAGGTTTTAGATAATTTAGATGGTAATGATTATTATATTAAGCCGATAAATGATGAGTTTTACGTAGATGTATTTCAAAAGGTAAGTAAAAAACATAAGTTATTACAGTTGTTAATTTCAAAAAATAATAAGTTAAAAGCTAAGGAAACTATATTAAAAATATTAGAAGATGCTGCATCTAATGCTAATATTCTAAAGTATAAAGTTTATTCATTAAAAAAATTGATTAAATTAATTGATGAGAATTTAGATAAGATTAAGTATTCAAAATATATTATATTTTTAGAAATTATAAAGGAAGAAGTGAAAAAATGATAGAGAAAATTAAGTTATTTATTAAAGGTGTTGTTTTAGGACTCGCATTTATTATCCCAGGAGTAAGTGGAGGAACGTTAGCATTTGTCATGGGTATATATGATAAACTAATAGAAGCGATTAGTCATTTGTTAGACAATATTAAGAGTTTTAAAAAGCATTTTTTATTTCTTTTTATTATTGGAATAGGCATACTTTTATCAGTAGTTATATTTAGTAAAGTAGTAGGAATTTCTTTGGATAAGTTTCCTCTACCTACATTGTTATTGTTTGTAGGTTTAGTTATTGGAAGTATTCCTTCTATATTTAAGAATGTTGAGGGAACTAGACTTAAGTCAATTAATTGTTTATTCTTTGCTATTGGAATTATAATTGTTTTAGGTATGAGTTTTATGAATGGAAGTACTGATACAGTTGATTTTTCAACTATAACTTATTTAGGAATGTTACAATTATTTTTAGTCGGATGTGTTGCATCTGCAACTATGGTAATTCCAGGTATTAGTGGATCATTTGTATTAATGATTTTAGGATATTATAAACCTATAATTGAAGTTATTAATAATCTTACATCATTTACTAATATAGGTGAATCTCTAATGATTTTAATACCTTTTGGAGTTGGAATAATAGTTGGTATTATTTTAATAGCTAAATTAATAGAATGGTGTTTAAAGAAATTTAAGATTCAAACATTTTATACAATATTAGGTTTTGTTATAGGATCTATTGTGCAATTATTTGTTAGTAGTTTTGGATATACTCATACTCCATTACAAATAGTTATAGGATTTGTGTTATTACTTATAGGAGCTTTTGTATCTTTTAAAGTATTTAAGAAAGAAGAATAGTTATAAAATTTGAAATTAAGTATAATAAAACTTCTTTATATAAAGAAGTTTTATTTTGATATTTAATTAATGAACTTAAATATTAATCAATAAAAACCTACAATTATATTAATAAATATAATTGTATACTATGAAATTTTTAATATGTATTGTATAATTTTATTAGTTTAAAACTTTAGGAGATAAAAATAATGAAAGAAAAAGATAATATTAACTTTATATTTAAATTATTAAATAAGAAAAAAATAACTTTATGCTTATTAATAACAGCTTTTATTGATTTTATTTACTATGTTATACCTTATACATTCGCACTATTTTTAACTATGCCATTTACAGTTGAAAAAGCTTTATTAGTAGCTTCTATATTTATTATTTCAAAAATTCTTAATTCTTTTCTTTTATATTTTGATAGAAAAATAACTGATAACTATTTATATGAATATTCCAATGTTCAATATTTAGAATATTACAAAAAATTAACTAAAGTTTCTGTAGAAACTTTATCGAAATATCAAACTGGGTATTTAGAAAATTTAATAGAAAAAATATCAAAACTAGTGAAAAAAATATTAGGTGCTGAATATATAGGTATATTATTATCATTTGGTTTTTTCTTTTATACAGTCTTTAGTCAATCTAAATCATTATTTATAATTTCTTTACTTTTATGTGTAGTATCTGTATTGTTAAGTATTTATATATTAAAAAAATCTAATAAATGTGTTGAAGAACAATATGATAAAGAATATGAATATTCGTCAATTTATCAGGATTTTATTAGTAATATTAAAACTATAAAAGCTCTTAGTGATAATGAATATTTTGAGAATATAATTTCTAAAAAAGCTAAAGAGTGTTGTAGGAAACAAAGGAAATATGTAAAATATTACTCATTTGAGGAGATTATAAGAAATATATTGATTTTAATACCTTTTGCCTTAGCTATTATAAAAGCTGTTTGTGATTTATCTAACGGTATTGATACACTAGGTATTATAGCATTTTATATTTCTATTTATCTAGAAATGGGATTTATATTTAATGAACTATCTGGAACTATTGTAAGCTTTTTTGAGTTAAAAGCATTAAGAAAAAAATGTATTCAAATTTTTGGAAATTTAGATAATAGAAAAATATTAAATAATTTTAATAGTATAACTCTTGAAAATATAAAATTACTATATAATGAATCTAACTTTAATATTACTGTAGATAGTATGGTAATTAATAAAAATGATAAAATTTCTATAACAGGAAGGTCTGGTCAAGGAAAAACATCGATTATTAATTTAATATTAGGAAATATAAGTACTTATAAAGGTCTAGTAATGATTGATAATTACAATTTAAAAGATGCAAGATTAGATATTGGTGTTGTTAGTCAAGAAATCGAATTATTTAACATGTCTTTAAAAGAAAACTTATCTTTAAATAAAACAATTTCAGATGAGGAGATCGTTTATTATTTAAAGGAATTAGAATTAGATGAATTATTAATGTTTGAAAGTGGTATACACACTATAATTGGTGAAAAAGGCTTTAAACTCTCTACTGGGCAAAAAAGGAGAATAAATATTTTAAGAAGTTTTTTGATGGACAAAGAAATTTATTTTTTAGATGAACCTACATCAAATCTAGATAAACATACAGAAGAAATAGTAGTTAGTTTTATATTAAAATATTTTAAAAATAAAACTTTAGTTATCGCTACTCATAATGAGAAAATAAATGAAATATGTAATAAGTTTTATGTATTTGAAGAACATCAATTAAAACTTTTGAATAAGCCATCTATATAGTTAGATACATTCATACAATAAAAAGATTTATATGTATTTTTTAGAATTGAATAGAATAATAATTGAGTTGGTTAATTAATTTAAATTTTATATAACTTCAGCTATGACGAAAGAATGATTAAAAGATACAAAGTTAATATAACGAATAATATTAATATTCCTGATATAAAATATTTTAATATATTCAGATTTACAAAAAATGCTACAGTTTCTCAATATTTTATAGTTGATCAAAATAGAAACTTAATATTTAAGATTAAAAAAGGCAATTTTATTGGAAACAAATTCGTTATATGTAATCATAATGATATAAAAATAGGAGAAATAAAATCACATATATTTAGTTTAACTAATGAATTTACTATAAATATAATAAATGAAAAACCATTTATCATTCGTTCTAAAATGCAATCACATTCAAATTATTATGTTATAGGTCGTGATTATTACGTTAAAGGTGATATACATTTAATTGCGAATACAATTTATGATAATAAAGAAAATGATATTGCATATATATCAGCTATTTCAAAACATGATAATAATTGGTATGAATTAGGCAATATGGAAGTTGTTTTAAATGAAAATATAAAAAATAGCATTGATATTATAATAATGTCACTATGTATTACGATGGGAAATTTTAAAACTTTTCATAGATCTAAAGATATATAGTTAAATTATAATAATATATAAGGCAATGTAGGTTACTATATTGTCTTTTTAAATCATTTTTATTCGTTTAAGAGGTTTTTACATAGTATATAACTTATATGTTAAATCTTTCTCTTCTGTTATGAGAAATATTAAGTTTAACAAAAATTATCAACTTTTAACTTTAACATTTATACATTTTTTTTTGAAAATTAAAAACTTACGAATCAATATAGTTTCGTAAGCTGTTTTCAATTGGAGCAGATGACGGGAATCGGACCCGTATCTCAGCCTTGGCAAGGCCGTATACAAACCATTGTACTACATCTGCAAGAGTACATATATATTATCATAAATATATATGTTTATCAAACTTATTTATTATTTATTTTCTATTGGTCTTTCTTTCCAAATAATTAAATCTTTTAAACAATCTATTAAGATTTTTTTGGATTCTTCATCTATGTTTTGAACTTCTTTTATAAGTGCCATTATTTTAGGTAATTGAAGTCTTAATAATTCATTAGTGGTTTTTATATCACATTTTTCTAATATATCAAAAAAAGTATTTACTAATATTTCTCTTTGATTATAATCATGATTTAGCAAGAAAGATTTTATTCTATTTTCAAATGATTTACTTTTTTGAGATAATTCTCCTTTTATAAAGAATTGTCCATAACACATCCAAGATGTAAGTTCATGTTGCCATATACCTCTAGTATTGCTTTTTATAACTATATAATCTGTTGGATTAAGAAGTAACATTCCAACTATACTTTCTGTTGGAACAAATAGTTTTATTTTATTTTTTATTTTATTAAAACTCTCTGAGTTATATTCTATTTTTCTAAATCCTGGTCCATCAAAGTTGTAAACATTTTTTATTTTTCTTTTTATACTGTTATTACATTTCATAGCTGCAGACATTGCAAGATTTCCACCTTTTGAATGTCCTCCAAATATAATTTCTTTGCTATTCCATCTACTTATACTTGTATTAACATAATTAATAGCTTTCTTTTGAGATGATGTAGGAAAATCATAAGATAATGAAAAGTCTTCTTTCCATCCAATTAATGAATTATCAGTTCCTTCAAAAGATATGTATATTATCCCATTAGGTAATTTTATACTTAAAGCACCAAATTGAGTTTTATCGTCTATTATATGTTTGTAGTTATATAGAATTGATTGTGAGTATCTTTTTCCACTAGCCATTAAATTAAATATCTCTTTAACTGATTTAATAAAATATATTTCTTTTTTTTCTATTTTATCTGCAAATGATCTATATTCATTATATGCATTTTCTAATGATGTTTTAGCGAGTGAGGTCGGTAATATTTCTTTTAAATCTAAGTATGAAAGTGAGGCTAAAAGAAGTGCATCTAAGTCATTAAATGAGCTTTCACTAAAAGGTATATCTTTATAGTATTTAATATAATCTATTATATTCATAAAATTTTAACACTCCTATAAGTTAATTGTATATCAAATTATATTCTTTTAAAATAAGATTAGTAAAATATTTACATATTAATACATCTAAAAGCAAAAATAATACTATTTTTTCTATTATGTTGATATAATTTTATAGATGAGGTGTTTTATGCAAAATTTTATAATTAGTTTTATGAATAAATTTGGGTATATTGGTATTGCTCTTTTAATAGCTTTAGAGAACGTGTTTCCACCAATTCCTTCTGAAGTTATTTTAACTTTTGGTGGGTTTATGACTACAACTACTAAAATGACTGTTTTTGGTGTTGTTATTTCATCTACTATAGGTGCAATTGTTGGAGCGACTATTTTATATTTAGTTGGTAGATTATTAAATGCTGATAGGCTTAAAAAGTTAGTTAATAGTAAGGTTGGTAAGATATTAAGACTTAAATCAGATGATATTGATAAAGCTGATAATTGGTTTAAAAAAAGGGGAAAAGGAACTGTATTCTTTTGTAGGTTTATTCCAATAGTAAGAAGTTTGATTTCTATTCCTGCTGGAATGTCTAAAATGAATTATTCATCTTTTATATTACTTACAACTTTAGGATGTGTAATATGGAATATAGTATTAGTGTTATTAGGTAATTTAGCTGGAGATGCTTGGCCTAAAATCGTTCAATTATTTGATGGATATGCTAAGATAACTTTAATAGTATTAGGAGCGATTATTATAATAGGTATTATAATATTTTATATAATTAAAAAAAGGAAAAAGTTACTGGTTAAGTAACTTTTTTTATAATCTTAATTAAAATACTGTTATATGTTTAAGTTAAATTATTTACTGTTACAATTGACAAACAAACTTTTGGTATATATAATTTAGAATATGAGGTGGAAATAAATGAAAGATTTATATATAGATTTTGATGGAGTTATAATGAACACTATAGAAGAACTTTATAAAAAAGCTCAAGAAGAAGGAAAAGATAAAGAAGATAAAGATTTTTATATAAATTTTGATTTTTCTACTATTATAAAAGATGAATTTATTTTAAATGATAGTATTAATTGTATAAATAAGTTAATTGAATCTAAAAAATTTAATATTAGTATATTGACTCATGTTTTCTCAATAAGCGAGGGAGAAGTTAAAATAAATTATATTAATAAAAAGTTTAATGATTTAACTATAATAATAGTACCTAAAAGTATAGAAAAAACAATGATGGTTCATACAAAAGATGCTATTTTAGTTGATGATTATGCTAATAATTTAAGATTATGGGAAAAAGAAGATGGTATTGGTATAAGATTTTCTATAAAAGGAAATGGGAAAGGATTTAAGTGTATAAGTAGATTAGATATGTTATTAGATATGTTTTAGGAGGAACGAATGAAAATAGAAAAAATAGTTTGTCCAGTATTAGATGAAAACTGTTATTTATTAATTATTAATAAAGATGTTTTGATAGTTGATCCTGGTAGTGGAAGTAATATTATTAAAAAATTTATTCAGGATAATAATTTAAATGTCTTAGGTTTTTTAATAACACATTATCATTATGATCATGTTGGAGCTTTAAGAGATTTAATGGATGAATATAATGATAATGTGTACGATTTTAAAGTACTTGGATGTCATAGTATTAAAGAGTTTTCTTTTGAAATAATTTCAACATATGGTCACACTGAAGACAGTGTTAGTTTTTATTTTAAAAATGATAATATTATGTTTAGTGGAGACTTTTTATTCTATAGAAGTATTGGTACGTTAGAGTTCGGTGGGAATAAAGAAGCAATGATAAATAGTATTAAGAAGATTAAACTTTTTAATAAAGATATAAAGATATTTCCAGGGCATGGAGATTACACATTTTTAAAAGATGAGATTTTATGTAATCCATTTTTTGGAGATGATTATTTATGGTAGCGAGTGTAATAATTGAATATAGTGTTAAAAGTTTGGATAAGGAATTTGATTATTTAATTCCTGAAAACATTAAAGATGAATTAAAAGTAGGTAGTAGAGTATTAGTACCTTTTGGGAATAAGATTATTGAGGGATTTGTAACTTTAATAAAAAGTGAGATAAAATGTGAATTTGAGTATAAATCTATTATTAATATAGTTAATCCTGAATTTTATTTAAGTTCTGAACTTTTAGAATTAGGGAACTATATGAGTGAAAAAACTTTATCTACTAGAATTTCATGTTATCAAAGTATGCTACCTAAAGCTTTAAAAGCCAGCGCTAAAACAAAAGATAATACTCTATATGAATGTTATATTATTTTAAATAATGATATAGATGTTGTATCATATATAAAAAATAACACTAGAAGAAAAAAAGAAAATGAAATATTAAATAATTTATCAAAAGATAAAAAAATATTAAAAAGTTTAATAAATTGTAGTTCTCTTAAAAATCTTATAGAAAAAAACATAGTATTAGAAATTAAAGAAGAGGTTTCAAGGAATGTTTATTTTACTGAAGAGGAAGATAAAAATATTACTTTAAATGATGAACAAAAAAAAGCTGTTGATAATATTTTAAATAATAGAGATAAACCTTCTTTATTATATGGTGTAACTGGAAGTGGTAAAACAGAGGTTTATATTGAAGTTATTAAAAAAGTTTTGAGTGAAGGAAAACAAGCTATTATGTTAGTTCCAGAGATTAGTTTAACTCCTCAAATAATATCTAGATTTAAAAATGTATTTAAGGAAAATACTGCTGTTATTCATTCTAGACTTAGTGAAGGTGAGAAGAATGATGAATATAGGAGAATATTTAGAGGAAATGTGAATGTTGTAGTAGGAGCGAGAAGTGCGGTTTTTTCGCCTCTTAAAAATTTAGGAATAATCATTATAGATGAATGTGGTAGTTCTTCATATAAACAAGAAAATAATCCTAAATATAATGCTATAGATATTGCACAGAAAAGATGTCAATATAATAATGCAATATGTATTATGGGAAGTGCAACTCCTTTATTAGAACAATATGCAAGAAGTATAAAAAATGTTTATAATTTAGTTACTCTTAATAATAGAATTAATAATAGTTTACCTATTATAAAAATAGTTGATATGCAAAGTGAAGCTAAGAAAAGAAATTTTATTATAAGTGATGAATTAAAAAATAGTATGAATGAGGTATTAAAAAGACATGAACAAGTAATTCTTTTATTAAATAGAAGAGGATATTCTACTTTTATGAGTTGTAGTAATTGTGGGTATGTTGAAAAATGTCCTAATTGTGATATTACTTTGACTTATCATAAAACAAGTAATAATTTAAGATGTCATTATTGTGGATATTCTAAAGTTAAAATGAATGTATGTCCTAGTTGTCATAATGAAGCGATTAAAGATTTAGGAATGGGAACTGAGAAACTAGAACAATTAATTAGTTCTTTATTTCCTCAATATAAAGTTATTAGAATGGATACTGATACTACTAATGGGAAAAATAAACATGCTAAGTTAATAGAAGCTTTTTCTAATCATGAAGCTGATATCTTAGTTGGAACTCAAATGATAAGTAAAGGACTTAATTTTAATGATGTTACTTTAGCAGGAATAATAAATGCAGATGCTTCTTTAAATATCCCTGATTTTAGAAGTGGAGAAAGAACTTTTGAGTTGTTAATGCAAACTAGTGGTAGAAGTGGAAGAGCACTTACTAATGGGAAAGTTATTATTCAAACTTATAATCCTGATAATTATGTTTTTAAGTTTATTAAAAATCATAATTATATATCTTTTTATAATTATGAAATGGATATTAGAAGAAAACTTAAATATCCCCCTTATTTTTATTTAACTAGTATTAAAGTAATTTCAAGTGATTATGAGGTTTCTAGAGATACATCTAATAAAATAAAGAAATATTTAGATCAATCTTTAGATGATTCTTATACTATTTTAGGACCAACAACTGCTAATATATTTAAAGTTAATAATAAATATAATTTTGTTATATTAATTAAATATAAAGTAGAAGGTAAGCTTATGGAAGTACTTAAAAGTGTTAGAGATAATAATACAAATAAGTCTATAACAGTTGATATAGATATCAATCCTCTTAATTTGTAAAATATTTAAAAAAATGATAAAATCGTTATATTAGAAGTGAGGAGTTTTATATGAATAAAAGAGTTGTGTTTATGGGAACGCCCGATTTTGCTTGTCCAGTTCTTGAGATGTTAATAAAAAAAACTGATGTGGTTTTAGTAGTTACTAAAGAAGATAAAAAAGTTGGAAGAAAACAAAAGCTTACTTTTTCTCCTATTAAAACTATTGCTATTTCTAATAATATAGAAGTATTTCAACCACATAAAATACGTGAAGATTATAAAAGAATTTTAGAAGTTAATCCGGATATTATTATAACTTGTGCTTATGGACAAATAATTCCAGATGAATTACTAGAATTTCCTAAATATAAAGCTATTAATGTACATGCTTCTTTTTTACCTAAACTTAGAGGAGGAGCTCCTATACAAAGAGCTATTATGGAAGGATATAGTTATACAGGTATAACTATTATGTATATGTCTAGTAAGATGGATGAAGGAGATATAATTAAACAAGAGAAAATGATAATTGATGTAAACGACAATAATGCTACACTTTCTAATAAATTATCTATTTTAGGTAGAGATCTTCTAGAAAATACACTTGATAGTATTTTCAATATGACTAATGAAAGAATTAAACAGAATAATGATGATGCAACTTATGCTTATATAATTAAAAGAGAAGATGAATTAATTGATTTTAATAATTCTTCTTTGGATGTTTTAAATAAAATTAGAGGACTTTATCCTTTTCCTTCAGCTTATACATTTTTAGATAATAAAACATTAAAAATAGAAGAAGGATATATTGGGGAAGAAATAAATGGAGAAATAGGAGAGATAAGTTTTGTATCTAAAGATTATTTTTCTGTTAATTGTAAAGATAAAGTGCTTAATATTACTAAAGTAAAGCCAGAAGGGAAGAATTCTATGAGTTCTAGAGATTTCTTAAATGGACAAAGTGGATTAATTCATAAGTTCTTAGGAGATAATAAATGAAGAAATTAGAGAATAATACAACTACAAAAGATGATATAAAAAGAGATACTATAAAACTAGTAGTTATGGGTGGAATAATTCTTGTACTATTTTTAATAGTTATGATATCTAATAGATTTAATAATAATGGGAAAGTAGATAAATTAAATACTCCTAATACTGTTTTAAAACCTTTTATAGATAAAATTGGTGATAACTATAATATAGTTGTAAATATTGTAAGAGATGGGAAAGCAGTTAAAGTTCAATATGATAGAGTTGGAAAAGATATGTTAGGATCCAAAATATATTTGGATAATAAAATTAATTTTATATATTATAATAATTTATTTTATGTAATTAACAATAATGTATTAGAAAAGAAAGATAATATAAATATGTTTGAAAACGAAGATTTGTATTTTACTTCATATGATAATTTTAAATCTTTATTAAATAGTTGTTCTAAAACAGTAAGTATAAAAGAAGAAAACTATGATATAAAAAGATGTTATGTAAATATAGATAATGTTCTTAAAAGTTATAATGCTTTATATAATAAAAATTATAATACTGTTAAAAGTGGAAACGTTATTATTGATATTAAAACAGGAAAAGAAGTAAGTGAGATATTTATTGATGCAAAAGTTTTAGATAGTGTTATAGGTAAGAGTTCTACTACTTTAAATTACACTCTTACTTATTCTAATTTTGGTAAAATTAATATTTCTAATATTACTTCATTAATTAAATAAAAAATATATCTTCTTTTGTCTAATATTATATATATAATTTTTTAATATATTATAATATTTTTAGGTGAAGAAAATGGATATTAATATTAGTAGTAGTATGATTGATGATATGATAAATAGTATTACTTTATCTATTATTGCTCTAGAGATATTAGATAAATAATGTTTTTAAATAAAACACACAAATAATTAAAATATGTTTGTGTGTTTTTTCCCTTCTTTAATTTGACAAAGTTCTACAATATTATGTATAATAATTAAGTGAAGAGGGGATGAAAATATTATGGATGAGGCAAGAATATATTTGACTCCAAAAGATATTTTGGAAAAAGATTTTAAGTTAGATGCTAGAGGGTATAGACCTCAAGAAGTAGATAAGTTTTTAGATTTAGTAATTAAAGACTATTCTGAATTTACTACTATTATTAGAAGACAAATGAATGATCTTAGAGCGTTAGAAGAAAATAATACTAAACTTAGATCAGAAGTAAGAGACTTAAGAAGTAAGATGGAAATGGCAGGATCTTCAAAGGGTGTTACTAATGTTGACATTCTTAAAAGACTTGGAGAACTTGAAAAGATAGTGTACGGAGAAGAATAAAAAATACTTTTAGACAAACGCTGCATATAATGTAGAGGAAAGTCCATGCTCGCACACAACTGAAATGTTTGTAGTGTTCGTGCTAAGGGAAAAAATAACCTTAGGTAGGTAACTAACGGCGTTAAGAATTATCAAGAACTGATAATTCTAAACATAAAGTGCCACAGAGACGAGTTCTATTTAGGAATAAATAGAAATGAAACGCGGTAAACCCCACGAGCGAGAAACCCAAATTTGGTAGGGGAGTTTTTACGAAGGAATAACAACGGAGTAAAGAAAGCTTTTAGCTTAGATAAATGTTTGTCACCTGTAAGGGAACAAAACATGGCTTATTAAAGATATTTTTTATTAAAAAAAGGAGAGATAAATCTCGTGAAGGATATAGGAATAGAGTTTAAAGATAAAAGAGAAGAGATAGGTATTAGTAAAGAAGAAGCTTCTAATGATATGAGTATAACTATTCCACAATTAGAAAATTTAGAAGATGGAAGTGTTAATGCATTCAAAGATATTTTCTTTTTAAAAGAATTAGTAAAAAAGTATGCTATATATTTAAATCTAGATCATGAAAAAATAATTGAAAGATTTAATGAATTTGTTTTTGATTTTACTTCTAGAATATATGTAGATGATATTAATGCTAAAATGAAAGAAAGCTTAAAAGAAGAGAAAGATATTAAAAAGATAAATTCTCCTTATACTTTAAAGAAACAAATTAAAAAGAAATTTAATCCAATAATTATATATATTTTTATTTCTATATTTTTAATAATATTAACTTTTATGATATTAAATGCTATTATTAAAAATACTAAGAATGATTTAAGTAATCAATTTTATAATATACAGGAGGAAGTATGAATTTACCAAATAAAATAACGGTTTGTAGAATAGGGCTTGCAGTTTTATTGTTATTGCTTCTTATTTTACCAGTGGAACAAGTAGGATTAATATTTCCTAAGTTCTTATTAAATGGACAGATATTAATAGATAGTAAATACTTTATATGTGGAGCTTTATTTATTGTGGCTTCAGTTACTGACTTTTTAGATGGATTTATAGCTAGAAAATATGATATGGTTACTGATACTGGAAAAGTATTAGATGCTATTGCTGATAAATTACTTGTTAATGGAGTTTTAATACTTTTAGCATATGAAGGATTTATAAGTGTTGTAGTTCCAGTTGTAATAGTTTCTAGAGATATATGTGTAGATTCAATTAAAATGATGGTAGGAAGTAAAGTAGGGGCAGTAGGAGCTAGTGCATTAGGTAAGATAAAAACAATATGTATGTTAGTTGGTGTTTCTTTAGTATTCTTCTATAATCTTCCTTTTGAATTATGGAATATTAGAGTAGCTGATATGCTTATTTTGATAGCAACTGTTCTTAGTGTAGTTAGTGGGGTAGAGTATTTTATAAAGAATAAACAATTCATTACAGATAATAAAAAAGAAATTACAGAATAAAAGTTATTCCATTCTAACTGGAATAACTATATAATTGATTTTTAATATTAAAAAGTGTTTTTAAAAAATATAAAGTATAATATAAGTAGAAGGACAAAAAATAGTAATAGAAATATTATTATTTTTTTGTTCTTATTTTTAAGAATTGGAGGAATATGTTATTAAATATTTACTATTGTTTGCCTATGGATAGCTTATTTTAGAGAAAAAGCGATACTTAACAAACAAATGTTCGAAAAAGTGTTGACAAAAGATATTTAGAGTTTTACAATATATACTATAAGTAGGAGGAATAGTTATGGAAAAAATGTCAAAAGATAAAGCTCTTGAACAAGTGCTTCTTGATATAGAGAAACAATTTGGTAAGGGTGCAATTATGAAGTTAGGTGAAGGAGGACTTAAAAATATAGATGTAATTTCTAGTGGTAGTTTAAACTTAGATATAGCTTTGGGCGTTGGAGGATATCCAAAGGGAAGAATAGTAGAAATTTATGGACCTGAGAGTAGTGGAAAAACAACTTTTGCATTACACGCTATTGCGGAAGTACAAAAAATTGGTGGTAAAGCAGCTTTTATTGATGCAGAACATGCATTAGATCCAGGATATGCAAAGAACTTAGGGGTTGATATTAATGAATTATTAATTAGTCAACCTGATACAGGTGAACAAGCTCTAGAAATATGTGAAGCTTTAGTTAGAAGTGAAGCTCTTAGCATAGTAGTTATTGATTCAGTCGCTGCTTTAGTTCCACAAGCTGAAATTGAAGGAGAAATGGGAGATTCACATATAGGGCTTCAAGCTAGACTTATGTCTCAAGCTTTAAGGAAATTATCAGGTATTATTAGTAAAACTAATACTATTTGTATATTTATTAATCAGTTAAGAGAAAAAGTTGGAGTAATGTTTGGTAATCCTGAGACTACTCCAGGTGGAAGAGCTCTTAAGTTTTATTCTACTGTTAGATTAGATGTAAGAAGAGCAGAACAAATTAAAGTAGGAACAGAAATAATGGGTAATAAAACTAATGTTAAAGTTGTTAAAAATAAAGTAGCTCCTCCATTTAAGACCGCTGAGGTAGAAATTATTTATGGAGAAGGAGTTAGTCGTATGGGTGAAATAGTAGATCTTGCTTCTAGTATTAATTTAATAGAAAAAGCTGGAGCATGGTATGCTTATAAAGGAGAAAAGATAGGTCAAGGTAAAGAAAATGCTAAAGCATTTTTAAAGGATAATCCAGAATTAGCTTTGGAACTTGAAAAACAAATAAGAGCACATTTTGGCTTAGATAAAGGTGGAACATTAAAAGAAGAAGTAATAATAGATGATAAACCTAAAAAAGAAGAAAAATAATTTTCTTCTTTTGTTTTTTATAAAAGAATTGACTTTAATCGTCCTAAACATTACAATATAAATAGAAGTACAGATAACTTCTAATATAATTAAAGATAATGGAGGAATTAAATATGAATGATATCATGTTCTCCATTTTGCTAATACTAGTTGGACTTATCTTGGGTGTTGTTGTAATGTTTATACTTAATCATTTAAAACTTACAGGAGCACAAAAAGATGCTGATAAATTAATGAATGAAGCTAAAAAAGAAGCGGACAAAGTAAGAAGAGATAATATTCTTGAGATAAAAGAAGAAAGTTATAAATTAAAACAAGAAGCAGATAATGAAGTTAAGGAAAAGAAAAAAGAACTTAATGAATTAAATGAAAGAATTATCAATCGTGAAAAAAGCTTAGATAAAAGAGATGAAATCATCGGTAATAGAGAAAAGATGATTGATGAGAAAGATAAAAATTTATTAGCAAAACAAGAAGAAATTCAAGAAAAAAATGCAAAAATGGATGAAGTACTAAAAGATCAAGTAACTCTTTTAGAAAAAATATCTGGTTTTTCTAAAGAAAAAGCAAAAGAATTAGTGATGGAAAAAGTTGAGACTGAGAACTCTAGAGAAATAGCTGATTACTTAAAAACTAGAGAAGATGAAGCTAAATTAGAAGCAGATAGAAAAGCAAAAGAATTAATAGTAAATAGTATGCAGAGATATTCTTCAGACGTTACTAGTGAACAAACAGTATCTACTGTTGATCTTCCTAATGATGAAATGAAGGGAAGAATTATTGGTAGAGAAGGAAGAAATATAAGAACTATAGAAGCTGTTACAGGAGTAGATTTAATAATAGATGATACTCCAGAAGTTATAGTGTTATCTTCTTTTGATCCTTTAAGAAGAGAAATAGCTAAGACAACTATAGAACTTTTAATTAAAGATGGAAGAATACATCCAGCTAGAATTGAAGAACTTTATGATAAAGTATGTGAAGACTTTAAGAAAAATATTATTCTTAAAGGAGAAGAAGCTTTATTTGAATTAAATATTACTAGAGTAGATCCTAAGTTAGTTGAATATTTAGGTAAATTAAGTTTTAGAACTAGTTATGGACAAAATGCTTTAAAACATTCTATGGAAGTTGCTCATTTAACTGGTATTTTAGCTAGTGAATTAGGAGAAAATGTAGTTTTAGCTAAAAGAGCTGGATTATTTCATGATATAGGAAAAGCTATAGATTTTGAAATAGAAGGAAGTCATGTTGAAATAGGTGCTGATGTAGCTAAGAAATTAGGGGAAGATAGTGTAGTTATTAATGCTATTGAATCTCATCATGGAGATAAACCTAAAACAAGTGTTATTTCAGAACTTGTAGAGATAGCTGATGCTTTAAGTGCATCAAGACCAGGAGCAAGAAATGATTCACTTGATAACTATGTTAAGAGATTAGAAGACTTAGAAGCTATAGGTAACTCAATAGAGGGAGTAGAAAAAACTTTCGCTATGCAAGCAGGAAGAGAACTTAGAGTTATTGTTAAACCAGATCAAGTAGATGATTTAACTAGTTATAAGATAGCTAGAGATATAAAAGCTAGAGTAGAAAGTGAAATGCAATACCCAGGTACTATTCATGTTGTTGTAATAAGAGAAACAAGAGCAGAAGAAGTAGCGAAGTAATATAAAAAAAATACAAATAATAAATATATTTGTATTTTTTTATTTATTTTTATTATTCTCTTTCCCTCGTTTTAAAGCAAAAATTCAAAGCGATAAAAAAATATTTCAAAAAAAAATCATTTTGTGCTTGCTTTAAAACGGGGGGGGTTATAATTATTATAGGAAAAGATATTTAAAGATAAAAGACATCTATCTTACACCAGATCAATCTTCAATCT
>JAVXDN010000016.1:0-17895 GCA_036658935.1 Bacilli bacterium
GTGATGTTAGAAAGTTTAATAGAAAAGAAATAAATGATATTATGGAATAATTTTACACTTTTTCTTCTATTAACTTGCATAAATTATATAAAACTTATATAATTTATAAAGTGAAGGAGAAATAATTATGAAAATATTAAGTGTAAATGCAGGGAGTAGTTCTCTTAAGTTTACTTTGTTTGAAATGCCAGAAGAAAGTGTAGTAGTTAGTGGTACTTTTGAAAAGATAGGAGCTAGTGACTCTTTTTATGTTATTAAGTTTAATGGAGAAAAGTTAAGAAGAGAAGTTAGTGTTCCAGATCATGAAGAAGCGATTAAGTGTTTATTAAAGGAATTAATAGATAATAAGATTATCTTAAGTTATGATGAAATTGAAGGTGTAGGGCATAGAGTAGTTAATGGAGGATCTGATATTAAGTGTAGTAAAGTAATAAATGATAATATTATTTCAAAGATTGAAGAAATGATTCCTATAGCGCCTTTACATAATCCAGCTAATTTAAAAGGTATAAGGAGTTTTATGGAAGTTATGCCTAAAGCTCATGAAGTAGCGGTATTTGATACTTCTTTTCATACTACTATGGAAGAAACTGAGTTTATGTATCCTATCCCATATAACTGGTATACTGATTATGGAGTAAGAAAGTATGGAGCTCATGGGACTTCTCATCAATATATTACAGAGTATATGAGATCTTATTTAGGTCGTGATACTAAGTTAATTAGTTGTCATATTGGAAGTGGAGCATCTATTTGTTTAGTTAATAATGGTAAGTGTGTTGATACTTCTATTGGGTTTACACCTTTAGGAGGAATAATGATGGGTACTAGATGTGGAGATATTGACCCTGGATTTATTCCGTATATTATGGATAAGACTACTCTTAGTGTTGATGCTATATTTAATATTTTAAATAAACAAAGTGGTTTAGATGCTATTAGTGGAGTAGGACCTGATTTAAGAGATATTGAAAAAGGATATAATAATGGAGATACTAGATGTGCTCTTGCAATTAATATGTATGTTAAGAGAATAGTTAATTTTATTAGTGATTATATTGTTGAATTAGGTGGAGTAGATAATATAGTATTTACTGCTGGAGTAGGAGAAAGAAGTCCTTTAATTAGACAACTTGTTTGTGATAAATTAGGTATATTCGGTGTATTGATTGATCCTAATAAGAATAAGGAAGCTTTTGGAGAGTTTGGAGAGATTAGTGCAGTAACTTCTAAAATACAAGTATTTGTAGTTCCAACTGATGAAGAAGTTATGATAGCAAGAGATACATATAATAGTATTAAATAGGAAGAAGGACAAAATGAAGTTATTGTTAAAGGCAATATGTAATGAAATAAAAAAATATGATAAGATTTATTTAGTAAGACATATTGGACCAGACCCTGATGCAATTTGTGCCCAAACTGCATTAAGAGATGCTATTAAATTAACATTTCCATCTAAAAGTGAGGTTCTAGCGATAGGAAGTTCAGTCGCTAAGTTTAAATCTTTAGGAAAGTTAGATAAGAGCGTTAGATTTGATTATGATAATAGTTTAGTTATAGCTTTAGATATTCCAGATAAAAGAAGAATAGATGGAATAGAAATAGAGAAGTTTAAACATGTATTAAAAATAGATCATCATCCTACAGTAGATAGTTTTTCTAAGTATGATTATGTAGATGAAAAGGCTACAAGTACTTGTGAAATGGTTTATAAGTTATTAAAAAATACTAAACTTAGATGTAATGAGGATATAGCAGAAACATTATTCTTAGGTATAGTAAGTGATTCTAATAGATTTTTATTTAATACAGATTATAAGACTTTTGGAATTATAAGTGAAATAACTTATATATATAGATTTGATATAATGAATGCTTATAAAAAGATATATACTAGGCCTATATCAGATATAAGACTTATGGGATATATTAGTTCTAATTTAAAAGTTACTAAGAATAAGTTTGCTTATATTGAATTAGAAGATGACATTGTTAAGTCTTTAGGTGCTGATTCTTCTAGTGCTTCAAATATGATTAATGATTTTAATAATATTACAGAAGTTCTTGTATGGATGTTTGTAACTTACGATGAAAAAAATAAAGTTTATAAAGTTAATATGAGAAGTCGTGGACCGTTTATTAATGAAATAGCTAATAAGTATAATGGTGGAGGACATAAGTTCTCTAGTGGGGCTAGAATAGCTTCTAAAGATGAAGTAGATGACTTAATAGCTGAGTTAGATGATACTTGTAGAAAATATTTAATAAATGAAGAAAAAGAAAAAGAAGATTAATATCTTTAAATTAAACAAAAAATATCTTAAAAGTAAGATATTTTTTATTTAATGGTACTAAAAGGTGTAAATATTTTGTTTCTAATGGTACTAAAAGGTGTAATTTTAAACTTTCTAATGGTACTAAAAGGTGTAGCCTCATTGACTTTATGCTTAATTAGTGGTATTATTTAGAAGGTGATAAGGATGAAAAGAAAGATCTATTCTACATTATTGAATTGGAAAAACACTAAAGATTTTAAACCTATTATGTTATTAGGAGCAAGACAAGTTGGTAAAACCTATATTATTAATGAGTTTTGTAAGAATGAATATAAGAATTTTATAAGTGTTAATTTATTTGAAAGAAAAGATATAGTATATTTATATAAATCTAATTTAACTTCTATAGATAAATTTAATAAATTAAAAGTTCTTTTAAATTATGACATTGAAATTGATGATACTATTTTGTTTATTGATGAAATACAAGAATCAGAAGAACTAATTTCTGAATTAAAATATTTTTGTGAAAAACATAATAGTATTAGAATAATTTGTGCAGGATCTTTATTAGGTGTTAAGCTCAAAAGATCTCATTTTTCTTTTCCAGTTGGAAAGGTAACTATGATTAATATGTATCCAATGGATTTTGAAGAGTTTTTATTATCTTTAAACGAAGAATTATTAATAAATGAAATTAAGAATTGTTATAATAAAAATATTCAAATGAGTGAGCCTATACATTTAAAAGCTATGGAATTATATAGATTATATTTATGTGTTGGTGGAATGCCTGAATCAATTAATAATATTATTTCAGTTAATAGAGATATAATTAATTATGATACAGATATTTTAAAAAATATAGTTTCTTCATATTCTAAAGATATGAATAAGTATGTTTTATCTAGTACTGAGGCTTTAAAAATTGAAAATACTTATAGGTCTATTCCTAATCAATTAGCGAATGAGTCAAATAAGTTTCAATTTAGTAAAATAACTAATGGTTCTAAGTCAAGAGAATATGTATCTTCTATTGATTGGTTAGAATCTTCTAATATGATTATGAAATCTTATCTAGTTAAAGTTCCTTCTATTCCTCTTAAAGGATTTGTTAAGAATAATTATTTTAAATTATTTTTAAATGATGTTGGAATACTTAGTAGTATTCTTGAATTAAAGTTTGCTGATGTTTTAAGTGATAATTTGTCATTATATAAAGGTATAGTAGCAGAAAATTATGTAGCATCTTCTTTGATGTATAATGGGTTTTCGCTATATTATTGGATAAGTGGTGGAAAAGCAGAAGTTGATTTTTTAATATATACAAAGGATGGCATTATTCCTGTAGAAGTAAAATCTAGCACTAGTGTTAGATCTAAGAGTTTAGATGTTTATATAAAAAATTATAATCCAAAATATTCTATTAGAATATCAGGAAGAAACTTCGGATTTGATAATGGTATTAAATCAATTCCTTTATATGCAGTGTTTTGTATTAAAGGGTAGGGATTATTATAAAATCTTGCCTTTTTTTTTTATGAGACGTATAATATTAATGAAACACAAAGGAGATACAAAAATATATATGAAAATAATAGATGTTATACTTTCTCAAATAGCAGTTAGAATTAGTCAATATCCTACAGATGATAAGCCTGAGTTTTTAATAGTTGGAAGAAGTAATGTAGGTAAGAGTAGTTTTATTAATTCTATATGTGAAAGAAAGAATTATGCTAGAACTAGTAGTAAGCCTGGTAAAACACAAACTTTAAATTTTTATCAAATAAATAATAAATTTTATTTAGTAGATGTTCCTGGGTATGGTTATGCAGCTGTAGAAGGTAAGAAAAAAGAAAAGTTCGGATTAATGATAGAAGAATATGTTAAGAATAGACCTAATTTAAAACATGTATTTTTATTAATTGATTATAGACATAAGCCTACAGAGAATGATCTTCTTATGTATGATTTTTTAAAGTATTATAATTTATCTGTAACTGTAGTCGCTACTAAGTATGATAAGATTGGAAAGAGTAAGAAAGATAAACAAGATAAATTAATTAGAAGTACTCTTGATATAGCTTTAGGGGATGATATTATTACATTCTCTAGTGTTACTAAGAGTGGTAAAGATAAAGTATATGAAATAATAGAAAGTTATTTTAAAGAATAGAAAAGTTTTAAGAATAAAAGAAATACTTTATATAAAAAATAATTTGATAAATTTTATAAAATCTATTGTATTTATTATTTATATATGATAATATTTAATTACACAAAAAAGTGTTTTTTTTATGGAGGAATAAATGAAAAAATTAAAAGAGTTTGCTTCTGGAGTAAAAAAAGAAGCATTAAGAGTTCATTGGCCTAAGGGAAAGGATTTAATTAAGTATTCTACTGTATGTATAGCTTTAATTCTATTCTTTGCACTTTTCTTTTATGGTTTAGATGCATTATTTGCATTTTTGAGAGGAGTACTTAATTAATATGGATTATGAAGATAAAAAATTATGGTATGTTGTTAATGCTTATGTAGGGCATGAAGAAAAAGTTAAAGAGAATCTTTTAATGCGTACTGAATCTATGGGTATGGAAAATAATATTTTTAGAGTTATTATTCCAGAACAAACTGAAGTAGAGATAAAAGATGGTGTTAAAAAGGAAAAAGTTAAGAAGATGTTTCCAGGATATGTTTTAGCTGAAATGATAATGAGTGATGAGGCATGGTATGTAGTTAGAAATACACCTGGCGTTACTGGATTTATTGGATCAAGTGGAAAAGGAGCTAAACCAACACCTTTATTACCAGAGGAAATAGATAAGATTTTAGCTAATCAAGGAATACTTAAAACAGAGGTAGATACTAATGTTGTAGAAGGGGATAGCATAACTATTATTGATGGACCTTTCAAAGGTATGTTTGGTAAGATTCAAAATATTGATTTAGAAAATCAAAAGCTTAATGTATTAATAGATTTATTTGGTCAAGAAACTCCAGTTGAAGTTGAACTTACTCAAATAAGTAAAATATAATATTTATAAATGTTACGGTTGCAACCGTAACATTTTCTATATGTCAATAATGTTACGGTTGCAACCGTAACATTATTGACATATTATTTTTATTATGATATATTATATATGGTGAAGAATAATGCTAATAAGAAAACAATATTTGGATTTATTAATTAAATATAAGGATATAAAACTTGTTAAAGTTATTACTGGAGTTAGAAGAAGTGGAAAATCAATACTTCTTCAGCAGTTCAAGGAATATTTAATAAGTCAGGGAAATGATAATGAAGATATAATTTATATGAATTTTGAAAGTGTTGAATGGGATGATATCCGTACTTATAAAGATTTGTATAATTATATAAAATCAAAATATAATAATAAAAAATTATATATTCTTTTAGATGAAATACAATCTGTTGAGAGTTGGCAAAAGGCAGTTAATTCTTTATTAGTTGATATTGATTGTGATTTATATATTACTGGGTCTAATGCTTATTTATTATCTAGTGAACTTACTACTCTTATAGCTGGTAGAGTTGCAACTATTAAAATATATCCTTTATCTTTTAAAGAGTATATTAGTATTTATCCTTTTGATAAAGAATCTAAAGAAGAAAAACTTGATGAATATTTATTACATGGTGGAATGCCTATGCTTATAAATATGAATAGAGATAATACTTTAATAAATAATTATCTAGAGGATATAAAAGAAGTTATTTTAAAAAAAGATGTTATAGAAAGAAATAGGATTAATGACATTCCTTTACTTGAAAATTTACTTAAGTATGTGGCTTCTACTATTGGAGTATTTTTAACTCCAAGTTCTATTTGTAATGAGCTTGCTAAAAATGGTTATAATGCTCATAATGAAACCATTGATTCTTATTTAAAGATGTTAGAGAATGCTTTTATAATATATAGAGCACCTAGGTATAATGTACAGGGGAAACAATTACTTAAAACTCAAGGTAAATATTATTTTATAGATACTGGATTAAGAAACATATTAAATGGTATTTCTCAATATGATAGTGGTAGTGCTTATGAAAACATTGTTTATTTAGAACTATTAAGAAGAGGATATACTGTTTATGTTGGAAAGTATAATGAAATGGAAATAGATTTCATAGCTATTAAACCTGATGAAACTATATATTATCAAGTATGTAGATCTATTATGGATGAAAAAGTTGAAAATAGGGAGAAGTCATCATTACTTTTAGTAAACGATAATTATCCTAAGATTATTTTAACTATGGATAATGTTAGAAATAAAACTATTGATGGAATAATAGTACAAAATATCATAGATTTCCTTCTTGAATAAAACAAATGTTATTATTTGTTTTATTTTTTATTTTAAAGTGATTTCTAGTTGTTTTTAGTCTAAAGTTCTTGCTAAAGATAAATATATGTGCTAATATTTTAAACGGACTTATATAATTATATGAGAGCCAGAAAAAACAGTGGGAGACTTAGGATTAAATCGTAACCACTCGCGAAATACTATAAAAAATTAAATAGGAGGTGAATCGCGTGGCAAAAAAAGTAGATAGAATAGTTAAAATTGAATTAGAAGCAGGTAAAGCAACACCAGCTCCACCAGTAGGAACAATATTTGGACCACTTGGAATTAATTTACAAGAATTCTGTAGTAAGTATAATGAAATGACTAAAGAAAAAATGGGTAATATTATTCCAGTTGAGGTAAGTGTTTATGAAGATAGAACTTTCTCAATGGTACTTAAGACTTCTCCTTCTGCATCTTTATTAATTAAAGCTGCAGGTATTAAAAAGGGTAGTGTTAAAGGTGCTAATGAAATAGTTGCAACAATTAGTAAAGATCAATTAAGAGAAATTGCTCTTGAAAAGATGCCTGATTTAAATGCATATAATGTTGAAGAAGCTATGAGTATAGTAGCTGGAACTGCAAGAAATATGGGTATAGCTGTTAAAGGTCTTAATGATGAAGAAATGGCTGAACAAGTTATTGAAGCTCATGAAGCTGAAGAACAAGCTGCTAAATTAGATGCAGAGTTAGAAGAAATGGAAGAATCTGCTAAGGCAATGGCTGAAGAAAATGCTAGTGTTGAAGTTGAATCTACAGAACAATCTGATAAGGATGAAGAAGAAAAACAAGAATAAATGCGAGTAATAAAAGAATAATCCAAAAGTACCACATAAAGGAGGAAACAAAAAATGAGTAGACATGGAAAATTTTATGTGGAAGCTTCTAAAGCAGTAGATAATAAGAAATCTTATACTACAGAAGAAGCGATTAAAGTATTAAAGTCATTACCTGTAAGAAAGTTTGATGAAACTGTTGAAGTAGCTATAAAGCTTAATTTAGATACAGCAAAGAGTGATCAAACTGTTAGAAGTTCAATGGTACTTCCCAATGGAACTGGAAAGAGTAAGAAGATATTAGTTATTACTTCTGCTAATCCTGAGGAAATATTAAAAGCAGGTGCTACATATGTTGGATCAGATGAATATCTTTTAAAAATAGAAAAAGAAAATTGGTTTGATTTTGATATTATGGTAGCTAGTCCAGAAATGATGGTTAAATTAGGAAAGTTAGGAAAGGTATTAGGACCTAAAGGTCTTATGCCAAATCCAAAGACTGGTACAGTTACACCAAACGTTATTGGAGCTGTTGAGAACATTAACAAAGGTATGATAGAGTTTAGAACAGATACTAATGGAAATGTACATTCTATAATTGGTAAATCTTCATTTAGTGAAAAACAACTATTAGAAAACTTAAAGGCTTTCTTAGCTGAGATAAATAAAGTTAAACCAAGTGGAGCTAAAGGAACTTATATTACAAATGTTAGTATATCTTCTACTATGGGTCCTGGAATTAAGATTGATACAAAATCTATAGACAAATAATATAACTTAAGTTATAATTAATAAACGCAAGTACCAAAGACAGTAGGTAATAAAATAAATCCTACCGAGGGAATACAATAATCTTTATTGGCTTTCCCTAAAATATTTGGGAAAGTCAATTATTTTTGAAGGAGGAAAATATGGCAAGTGAGAAAAGACTTAATTTAAAGAAGCTTCAAGTTAAAGAAATAGAAGAAAAGTTAAGTAAAAATAAGACATTCTTACTTCTTGATTATCAAGGAATGAGTGTATCTGATATTTCAAAGCTTAGAAGAAGTTTAAGAGAGTCAAAGAGTGAAATTAAAGTTTATAAAAATACTTTAATGGACTTAGCTTTAAAGGAAAGAAACATAGATTTAACAGAATTTATGACTGGACCTAATGCATTCTTATTTAGTGATGATATAATTGATCCAATAAAGATTGTATCTGCTTTCGCTAAGGATGTTCCATCTCTTGAAATTAGAGTTGGATATATCGATGGAGAAATAGCTAATAAAGAATTAATTGATAAGTATGCTAGTATACCAAGTATGGAAGGACTTCTTACTCAGTTAGCTGGAGGACTTATGGAACATGTTAGAAATTTAAGTATAGGACTTAATATGTATGCAGATAAATTAGAGAACGAAGGAGGAGAAAAATAATGGCAAAATTAAGTACAAAGGAAATAATGGATAGTTTAAAGGAAATGACAATTTTAGAGGTTAAGGATTTAGTAGATGCAATGAAGGAAGAATTTGGTGTAGATCCAAGTGCAGTAAGTGTTGCAGCTGCTGTAGTTGTTGAAGCTGAAGAAGATACTAGTAGTAAGAATGTAGTATTAAAAACAGCTGGACCTAACAAACTTGCAGTTATTAAAATTGTAAGAGAAGTTACAGGTTTAGGACTTAAAGAAGCTAAAGATATAGCTGATGCTGGTGGAGTAGTTAAAGAAAACGCTAGTATGGCAGATGCTCAAGAACTTAAAACTAGATTAGAAGAAGCTGGAGCTGAAGTAGAACTTGCTTAAGTTCTTCTAAGACGTACAAGCCTTTTATGTATTTAAAAGGCTTTTTGCGTCTTTATTAATATTTAAAAGGATGTGAAAAATATGGATCATTATTTTACTGATAACACTGATATTAAAAGTGAAATAAAAGAGATTATTTATAATATAGAAGATGTATCATTAAAATTTAAAAGTGATAATGGAGTGTTTTCTAAACAATGTATTGATTATGGTAGTTCTCTTTTAATTAAAGGATATTTAGAAAATAATACTATAGAGAAGTCTATACTTGATGTAGGATGTGGATATGGTGTTATTGGAATAAGTATAGTTAAATTAAGAGGTGGAAAGTTAGTCGCTACTGATGTAAATTCAAGGTGTGTTCATTTAACTAATATGAATATCAAAGATTTAAAAGTAAATGGTAATGCAATTTATAGTAATATATATGAGGAAGTTAATCAGAAATTTGATGTTGTAATTACTAATCCTCCTATTAGAGCTGGTAAGAGTGTATACTTATCTATATTAGAGAATGCTTATAAATATCTTAATGATGATGGAGAGTTATGGTTTGTTATTAGAAAAGATCAAGGTAAGAAAAGTATTATGGAATATTTAAGTCATATATATGATTTAAGTGTTATGAAAAAGGATGCTGGATATTTTGTTGTTAAGGCGAAAAAGTGTTGACTTTATGCTATATGAGTGGTAACATTTTAAATTGGACGTACATTTATTTTTATTTGAAAATTTATGAACTTTTAAAAACTTAAGGATTGGGGTGAAATTGTGGCTTACAAAGTAGAAAAATTTGGAGACCATAGAGAAAGAAGAAATTTCTCAAAGAGTAGTAACAAGATGGAACTTAAGAACCTTCTGGAGATACAAAAAGACTCATATAAGAGCTTTTTAGAAGAAGGAATTAGAGAGGTATTTGACGATATATTCCCAGTTGAAAGTTTTTCAGGATCATTGTCACTAGATTTTGGTGATTATAGTTTTGATGACCCTAAATATTCTGTTACTGAGAGTAAGGAAAGACGTGTAACATACGCTTCTCCTTTAAAGGTACAAGCTAGATTATTTATTAATGAAACAGGAGAAGTAAAAGAACAAGAAGTGTTCCTTGGAGATATGCCTTTAATGACTCCTACTGGATCATTTATAATTAATGGAGTTGAGAGAGTTATTAACTCTCAGTTAGTAAGATCTCCTAGTATTTATTTTAAAAGAGAAATAGATAAAAATGGAAGAAATATTATAACTAGTGAAGTTATTCCTAGTAAAGGTACTTGGCTTGAATACGAACTTGATGCTCGTAATGTTTTCTATGTAAGAATAGATAGAACAAGAAAAGTAACTATTACTACACTTTTAAGAGCTTTAGGTTTATCAACTAATGATGAAATCATAGCTGTTTTTGGTGATGATGAATATTTAAGAAATACTTTAGATAAAGATTCTACAGTTAATACTGATGAGGCTTTAATAGAAATATATGAGAAACTTAGACCTGGAGAACCAGCTACTTTAGATAGTGCTAAGAATCAATTAATAGTTAGATTTTTTGATAAATTTAGATATGATTTAGCTAAGGTAGGAAGATATAAGTTCAATAGAAAATTAAATGTATTAGATAGATTACTTAATAATAAAATAGCTCAAGATATAAAGAAAGATAAAGAAGTTATAGTTAAAAAAGGTACTATTATTACTAAGGAATTACTTGAATCAATTAGACCATTATTTGAAAGTGGATATGGTGTTAAAACTGTAAAAATTAATGAAGAACTTGATACTTATGATAAAGTACAAGAGGTTTTAGTGTACTCAAATGATGGAAATAATAAGGTTATTAAAGTTATAGGTAATGATCAAAGTATCGATACTAAACGTTTAACTATTAGTGATATTTATGCATCTATTAACTATTATATTAATTTACATTATGGAATTGGTAATTATGATGAGATAGATCATTTAGGTAATAGAAGAGTTAGACAAAGTGGAGAATTAATTCAAAATCAATTTAGAGTTGGTATGGGAAGAATGGAAAGAGTTATTAGAGAGAGAATGACTACTCAAGAGATTGATACTGTTACTCCTAAATCTCTTATTAATATTAGACCAGTTACTGCTTCTTTAAAGGAGTTCTTTGGTAGCAGCCAGTTATCTAAATTTATGGATCAAATTAACCCAGTAAGTGAACTTAATGATAAGAGAAGATTAAGTGCTTTAGGTCCTGGTGGTCTTTCTAGAGATAGAGCAGGTATGGAAGTAAGAGATGTAAATCCATCTCATTATGGAAGAATATGTCCTATAGAAACACCAGAAGGTCAAAATATAGGTCTTATTACATCTTTAGCTAGTTATGCTAGAATTAATGAATATGGATTTATTATGACTCCTTATAGAAAAGTAATTGATACTAAAGTTACTGATGAAGTAGTTTATATGACTGCAGATGAAGAGAGTGACTACTATATATCTCAAGCTACTATAGAATTAGATAAGTCTAAGAAAATAGTTGAGGCAAAAGTTCCTGCTAGACTTGGTGGGGATAATTTAATTATAGAAAAAGAGAAAATTAATTTTATTGATGTTTCTCCTTCTCAGATAGTTTCTGTTACTACTAGTATGATTCCTTTCTTGGAACATGATGATGCTAATAGAACTCTTATGGGAGCAAACATGCAACGTCAGGCTGTACCAGTTATGAGACCACAAGCTCCAATAGTTGGAACAGGTGTTGAATATATGGCTGCTCGTGATTCTGGAGTATGTGTACTAGCTGAAGAGACTGGTGTAGTAGACTATGTTGATTCTAAGAAGATAGTAGTTAAAGGACAAAATGGAAAACATGAATATCAACTTATAAATTATGAAAGAAGTAATGCAGAAACTTGTTATAATCAACATCCTATTGTTAAAAAAGGTGAAGAAATTCATATAGGTGAAACTATAGCTGATGGAGCATCTTGTGATAATGGAGAACTTGCTCTTGGAAGAAATGTAACTGTAGCATTTACTACTTTTAATGGTTATAACTATGAGGATGCTGTTATCTTAAGTGAAAGAATTGCTAAAGATGATGTGTTTACATCTATTCATATAGAGATGAAAGAAGTTGAATGTAGAGATACTAAACTTGGACCTGAAGAATTTACTCGTGATATTCCTAATGTTAGTGAAGATGCTCGTCGTAATTTAGGTGAAAATGGTATTATTAGAGTAGGTACTGAGGTTAAGGAAAATGATATTTTAGTTGGTAAAGTTACTCCTAAAGGTGTACAAGAACTTTCAAGTGAAGAAAAACTTCTTCATGCAATATTTGGAGAAAAGACTCGTGAAGTTAGAGATACTTCTTTAAGAGTTCCTCATGGATGTACAGGTATAGTTCATGAT
This sequence comes from Bacilli bacterium, assembly GCA_036658935.1. Classification (GTDB taxonomy): domain Bacteria; phylum Bacillota_I; class Bacilli_A; order RF39; family UBA660; genus JAVXDN01. Next base: position 12,598 of record JAVXDN010000016.1, read on the forward strand.
ATTCAAGAGTTTACTAAAGAAAATTCAGATGAATTACCAGCTGGAGTTAGTAAAGTTATAAGAGTATATATTGTTAAGAAAAGAAAAATGCAAGTTGGAGATAAAATGGCTGGAAGACATGGAAATAAAGGAGTAGTATCTTTAGTACTTCCTGAAGAAGATATGCCTTATCTACCAGATGGTACACCAGTTGATATTATGCTTAATCCACTAGGAGTTCCTTCTCGAATGAATTTAGGACAAATACTTGAACTTCATTTAGGATGGGCTGCTAAAAAATTAGGTGTTCATGTCGCAACTCCTGTATTTGATAGTGCTAGTGAAGAAGATATTAAAGATATGTTTAAAGAAGCTAAATTAGATAGCGACTTTAAGACAGATTTATATGATGGTAGAACTGGAGAATTATTTGATCAAAGAGTTAGTGTTGGTATTATGTATATGATTAAACTTAACCATATGGTTGATGATAAATTACATGCTAGAAGTACTGGTCCTTACTCACTTGTTACACAACAACCTCTTGGAGGTAAAGCTCAATTTGGTGGACAGAGATTTGGAGAGATGGAAGTTTGGGCATTATATGCTTATGGAGCTGCTCATGTCTTACAAGAAGTGTTAACAATTAAATCAGATGATGTTTTAGGTCGTGTTAAAGTATATGAAGCTTTAGTTAAAGGTCAAACAGTAGATGAAGCTGGAGTACCAGAATCATTTAGAGTATTAATTAAAGAATTCCAAGCTTTAGGACTTGATATTTCAATAGTTGATCAAAATGGTAAAGTTAGACCATTTAAGGAACTTGAATTAGAAGAAGATAGTGAAGATGTTCCTGTTTCTATTGAAGAAATTGATACTATAAAAGAAGAATTACCTGAAATAACAGCATCTTTAATAGATGATGAAGAAGGTTTTCTAGAGATGGCTGAAGATGAAGAGCCAGATATAGATGATTTATTTGTAGAGGGGAGTGAAGAATAATGATGGAAGTAAATGATTTTAGAGGTATTAAAATATCACTTGCATCCCCTGAAAAGATACGTTCTTGGTCTTATGGAGAAGTTAAAAAACCAGAAACTATTAACTATAGAACATTAAAGCCTGAAAGAGATGGACTTTTCTGTGAAAAGATTTTTGGTCCTACTAAAGATTATGAATGTAGCTGTGGAAAATATAAGAGACTTAGATATAAGAATGTTGTTTGTGATAGATGTGGAGTTGAAGTTACTCGTTCAAAAGTTAGAAGAGAAAGAATGGGTCATATAGAACTTGCAACTCCAGTTGCTCACATTTGGTATACTAAAGGTGTACCTCCTAAGATCGGATTAGTACTTGATATGTCTCCACGTGACTTAGAAGAAGTTATATATTTTGTAAGTTATGTAGTAATAGATCCAGGTATGGCTCCACTTGAAAAGAAACAAACTTTATCTGATAAAGAATATAGAGCTTACTATGAGAAATATGGTAATGGTTTTACTGTGGGTATGGGTGCTGAAGCTATTCAAACTCTACTTAAAGAAGTTAATTTAGATAAAGATATTGAACAAATTAAAACTGAATTAGATAGTGCTCAAGGTCAAAAGAAAATTAGACTTGTTAAGAGATTAGATGCTTTATCAAGTTTTAAATCTTCAGGTAATAGACCTGAATGGATGATTCTTGAAGCTCTTCCAGTTATTCCACCGGATTTAAGACCAATGATTCAACTTCCTGGGGGAAGATTTGCTACAAGTGATTTAAATGATCTTTATAGAAGAATTATTAACCGTAATAATAGACTTAAGAAATTATTAGAGTTAGGGGCTCCTACAATTATAGTTCAAAACGAAAAACGTATGTTACAAGAAGCAGTTGATGCTCTTATAGATAATGGAAGACGTGGAAGAAGTGTACAAGGAGTAGGAAATAGACCTCTTAAATCTTTAAGTTCAATGCTTAAAGGAAAACAAGGAAGATTTAGACAAAACTTACTAGGTAAGAGAGTTGATTATTCTGGACGTTCTGTTATAGTTGTTGGACCAGATTTACATATGCATGAATGTGGAATTCCAAAAGAAATGGCTTTAGAGTTATTTAGACCTCATGTAATATTTGAACTTGTTAAAAGAGAATTAGCTCATAATATTAAGGGTGCTAAAAAACTTATAGATAATCAAGATGAAAGAGTTTGGGATATAGTAGAAGATGTAATTAAAGAACATCCTGTATTATTAAACAGAGCTCCTACACTTCATAGACTTGGAATTCAAGCTTTTGAACCTAAGTTAGTTAGTGGAAAAGCTATTAGACTTCATCCTCTAGTTTGTACTGCATTTAATGCTGACTTTGATGGAGACCAAATGGCTGTCCATGTTCCTTTATCTGAAGAAGCTCAAGCTGAGGCTAGAATTTTAATGCTTGGAGCTGGAAATATCTTATCTCCAAAAGATGGAAGCCCAATAGTAACTCCATCTCAAGATATGGTACTTGGTAACTTCTATTTAACTCTTGAAAAAGAAGGATTAGAATATGAAGGTAAAGCATTTAAAGATGAAAATGAAATATTAATGGCTTATGAAAGAAAAGATATTACTTTACATACTAGAGTATGCGTTGCAGCTAAATCTTTTAAACATAAGTTGTTTACAGATGAACAAAAGGATAAGTATTTAGTAACTACAGCTGGTAAAGTTATATTTAATGGAATATTACCTGATTCTTTTCCTTATATAGAAGAACCAACTAAAGATAATATATGTGGTTCTACTCCAGATAAGTTCTTTATTGATAAGGGAGAAAATTTAATTGAAAAAGTTAAACTTATGCCTTTAATTAAACCTTTTGTTAAAAAAGATTTAGAGAAGATAATAGCACAAACATTTAAGAGATATAAGACTACTGAAACATCTATTATGCTAGATAAACTTAAGAATTTAGGATTTAAATATTCTACTATATCTGGTATTACATTTAGTTTAAGTGATGTTATGGAAAGTAGTAAAAAGAAAGAAATTATTGAAACTACTAATAAGACTATTGAACAAATTAATAAACAGTTTAAACGTGGACTTATAACTGATAGTGAAAGACATAATAAGATTATTAAATTATGGGATGATGCTAAAGTTATAGTTCAGGATGATTTAGTTAAACAAGCAGAAGAGAATAAAGATAATCCTTTATCTATGATTCTTACTTCTAAAGCTAGAGGTAGTGCAGCTCAATTAGTACAGTTATCAGGTATGAGAGGTGCTATGGCTAAACCAAATGGAGAGACAGTTGAAGTTCCAATTTTAGCTTCATTTAAAGATGGACTAGATGTTCAAGAGTTCTTCTTATCAACTCATGGATCTAGAAAAGGAACAGCAGATACTGCACTTCGTACAGCGGATGCTGGATATTTAACTAGAAGACTTGTTGATGTAGTTCAAGATATAATTGTAAAAGAAGATGATTGTGGTACTATTAAGGGATTAGAAGTTTCAGCATTTATTGATGAAAATTCTGGTGCAGTTTTAGAAAGTTTAGAAGACAGAATAGTTGGAAGATTTTCTAATCAAAAAGTACTAGATCCTAAGACTAAAGAAGTTATTATTAATAAAAATGAATTAATTACTGAAAATATCGCAGAAAAAATCACTAAAGCAGGAATTACAACTATGGAAATTAGAAGTGTTCTTTCTTGTAAAACTACTAAGGGAGTTTGTCAGAAGTGCTATGGAAGAAACTTAGCTACTGGCAATGTAGTAGAAGTAGGTGAAGCTGTTGGTATTATGGCTGCTCAAAGTATAGGAGAACCAGGAACTCAGCTTACAATGCGTACTTTCCATACTGGAGGAGTTGCAGGTGGAGCAGATATAACTCAAGGACTTCCAAGAGTTGAAGAATTATTTGAAGCTCGTATACCTAAAGCTAAAGCTACTATAGCTGAGATTAATGGAAAAGTATCTAAGATAGTAGAAGATAAAGGTAAATATAAGATTAGTATAACTAATGATGTTGAAACTCGTGAACATACTACTATGTATAATATTAAACTTAAAGTTGAAAAAGGACAGGCTGTAGTTGCGGGACAAGCACTTACTGAAGGTAGTGTTGCTCCTAAGGAATTACTCGCTGTAACTGATCCAATAACAGTTCAAGAATATATTCTTCGTGAAATTCAGAAAGTATATAAACCTCAAGGTGTTGACTTATCTGATAAACATATAGAAGTAGTAGTTAAGAGAATGGTAAGTAAGATTAAAATACTTGATCCAGGGGATACAAAACTTGTTGAAGGTATTGCAATTAGTATTAGAGAGTTTGCAAGTGTTAATAAACCAGTAATATTATCAGGTGGTACTCCAGCTAGTGGAAAACCTATGTTACTAGGAATTACTAAGGCATCTTTAGAAACCGATTCTTGGTTATCAGCTGCATCTTTCCAGGAAACAACACGTATCTTAACAGATGCTGCTGTTAGAGGAAAAACAGATAATCTTAATGGACTTAAGGAAAATGTTATTATTGGTAAATTAATTCCAGCTGGTACAGGTGCTAAACAATATTCAGATATAGAGATTTTATTGAAAAATGATTATTTATCTGATGATGCTAGTGAAGTACTTGAAGAAAAATTTATGAATGAAGAAGCTTAATGCTTCTTTTTTTGTAATTAATTGTTTATACGTGATATAATATAATTATTAAAGAGGGATAAATATGAAACAAACTAAGATAAAAATATTAGATAAAGAAATAGATAACAATAAAATAATATTGTTAATATCTGGAATCTTTTTAGTATTCGCTTTAACATTTTTAATTATAGGAGATAATATTAATGTAAAAAGTAAAGATAAAGCTCCTTTACTTAATTCTGTATCTAAAGAAAACACATATAGTAGAGTTGAATCTCAATTCTTACTTGAACCTATAGCACAAGATATTAAAAATAAAAATTATAAGTTTTATTATGTTATAGATAAGAATAATTATTATTATATAGTTAAATTAAGTAATAAGAAATTTAAGGAGTTATCTAGTTTATATAATTATACTTATAATGGAGGTAGTATTCCAAGTGTTGAGATATTAACAGGTAAAGCTAAGATTATTGATGAAGATTTAAAAAAACTATCTATAGATTTTTATAATACTTTTACTTCTAGTTCTACAATTAATAAAGATAATTTTAATAGTTATATAGGAGCATTTTATTTAGATACTAATTCCCATGTAATAATAAGTATATTTTTAATTATATTTGGATCTATATTTGGTCTTATTGGTATAGTAATATTATTAATATATATTAAATGTTTTATTAGAACA
>JAVXDN010000017.1:0-16721 GCA_036658935.1 Bacilli bacterium
GATTGATCTAGTGTAAGATAGATGTCTTTAATTCCTAATATTTTACTCTTATCTAATAGTAATTATCCCCCCCCGTTTTTATTTCAAGACAAAAGTTTGTTTGCACACAAAAACTAATAATTTATGAATTATTAGTTTTATTCATCTTTCTTACTTAAACACATTCTACATAAGTATCATTTAAACATCTTACACTACATAAACAATTAATATTCATTGTAAATATAGAGTCCGTAGCGACATAAGGATATACACAAGTCTCACTTTCATTAGGTACTAAAACTCTAAAAGTTGCACAACATCCCTTAATCTTTTCTACTCTAAATACTGTAGAAGTACTCGCTGTAAAGTCTGTACATTCAGTTACTCCCTTACTTGTAGGCATACTCCAAGGTACTCCATTAGATCCACAAGTATATAACATTATTGGTCTAGTATTACATACTATTGAGCATCCACTTCCCCCTAAAGCAGGTCTATCACAAGAATTTAAGCTATTGTCTGGACAAACATTAGACTGTAGTACATTAATTACTTGAAGTATCTCAGCTATACAGTTATCACAGCATTTCTCTTGATTTTTATTACAATTGCAATTATTCATATAATCCACCCCTTTGTTTCTTTCATTAATAATCTATGCTATTTATTATCATATGTGAATTGTAATTTACCTAATAACACTTGAAGAACAAACCTTAAAATGTTAAAATTAAACTAAGGAGTGGAAAGATGAAGAAAAGTACAATCAAAAAAATATTATTATGGATAGGATTAATTATTGTCCTTCTAGTCTCTACATTTATAGTTTGGAAATTTGGTTATAACAAAGATAAAGTTATTACTAAGAATGATTCTCAAAAATTTGCAGATGAATATCAAATGACAAACGATAATATATATAAATATAGATCTAGTCAAGAAATAATAAAAATATTAGAAAGTGGAACAGGAGTTGTATATTTAGGTTTTCCAGAATGTAGATGGTGTAAATCATATGTTACTTTATTAAATGATATCGCTAAGAGTTCTAATATAAAGAATATATATTACTTAAATATTCTACAAGATAGAAAAAATAATACAAAAGACTATCAAAGAATAGTAGAACTTCTTAGTAAAGAACTTAGACATGATGAAGAAGGAAATCCAAGAGTCTATGTTCCAGAAGTAATTATAGTAAAAGATGGAAAAATAGTAGGTCATGATAATGAAACATGTGTAGTTACAAAAGAAGATGGAACTCCACTAGAATATTGGACAGAAGAAAAGAAAAATGCTTTAAAAAAGAAACTAACAAGCTACTTTAAAGAAATAAATGAAAATACATGTACTACATGTAACTAGTTCTATTTCTTTTTTTTATATTTTATTGTATACTTATATTGGGTGAAGAGATAAAATGTGGTGGCAATATTTAATTATAATAGCTATTTTACTTGTTATAAGCTTTATAGCTATTAAAGTAACTAGAAAAGATTTCTCAATAGAAATCAATAAGCTTATACAATATTTAGGTGGTAAAGACAATATCTTAGATGTTGAGGTTAATATGTCTCGTGTTAAAGTAACACTTAAAGACATGGAAATTGTAGACAAAGATGGTATTGAAAAGCTAGGAGCTAAAGGAATAGTTGAAGTTGATAACCAACTTAAAATTATATTTGGACCTAACTCAAAACAATTAAAGAAATACTTAGTAGACTTAAAGTGATAAATTACATCACTTTTTTTCTTTATTCGACATCTTACGACAAAACTAAATGTTATACTTTAGCTAAGAGGTGAAATAAAATGAAAACTATTTTTGGCTTAATTGTAAATATCATGCTTTTAATACTTCCTATTCTATTCTTTTTCTTCTATAGTGCATATAAAAGAAATTCAGATGAAAAAGTTAGAGATTATCTTTTAGATATATCTTTATTTTTATCCTTACTCTTATCTATGAAATGTATATGTTTTTTAAATAATGGATTATTTGGAATATTAGTTCTAACTCCATTATTAATATCATTTATATATAAAAAGACTACAGTATCTATCCTTATGAGTCTTATAACCTTTGAATTTATAAATAACTTAATGCCTGGTTTCACTGTCCTTTTAATAGTATTATTTATTACTCATTATATAGCTTATTATATATATATGACTTCTATTATGTCTACTAAATTATTTAAAAATATTTTCTTAATATTAACAACACTAAATTTCTTAACATATCATTTTCTTAAATATTCAACAATCAAAAACATTGATTATAAATATGTAATACTCTCTTTATTTATATTTTATCTAACTGTTATATTAATAGATTTTACTATCACTAAGAGTAAAGAAATACTTAACTTATATATGACTTTAAAAGAAGTAGAACATGAGAAACAAGTACAAGAATCATTATTTAAAATAACTCATGAAATTAAAAATCCTCTAGGAGTAATAAAAGGATATTTAGATATGTTTGATTCAAATAATGTAGAAAAATCTATAAAATATATAAATATAATAAAAGAAGAAATAGGTAGAACTCTTAATATACTAGATGACTTTAAAGAATTTACAAAAATTAAAATAATTAAAGAATATACTAACTTCTCATTAGTTTTAGATGATATAAAAGTTATATTAGAACCTTTATTTCAAAATAAAAATATAATATTTAACATGAAATGTGAAGAATCATTATGTTTATATATGGATAGTGGTAGAATTAAACAAGTATTAATAAATTTAATAAAAAATTCTATAGAATCTTTAGATAAATTAGATAATATAATAACTTTAACTGCATTTAAAGATAAAAATAATGTAATAGTTATTATAAAAGATAATGGATGTGGAATGGATAAAGAAACATTAGAAAAAATAAAAGTACCTTTTTACACAACTAAGGAAAAAGGTACAGGTCTAGGAGTATGTTTTTCCTATGAAATCTTAAGAGCTCATAAAGGAAAAATGATATATAATTCTATTTTAGGAAAAGAAACAGTAATAAAACTTATATTACCTATTAATTAATAAGGTCTATAATAAGGTGGATAATAATACACAGGTTGAGGATAATAAGGTCTAGGTCTATATGGATTAAATGCAGCGACTGCTACCCCACCAGTTAAAGCCCCTAATAAAAATGGAGCTGCTAAAGGAAAAAATCTATCATTATTATAATTAAATCCTGAATACATAAAAAAGCACTCCTTTCATACATTTATTGTATGTTAGTGTTAGTGCCTTTGTCTGTACTATTAAGCCTATAAAAGTTAAATGAAGGTTTATTAAATAATCTAAACTTATAAATATTAGTTCCAAGTCCTCCAGAAATATAAATATCAGTGTTATTTTCTTTATAATATGGAGCATAATACTTTTTGCTTCCATTTGGAATAAATAAAGGACCATAAAAAGGTACATCAATTAATCCATTTAAAGAATTCCCAGCTAATATAAGAGATATATCTGGTTTACTTTTTAATATATCAGGTATTATATCCCCTTCATGAGTTAAATATATTTTAAATATATTACTACTATCAGTTATAGAATTATCAACAAAATATTTAACTGATGATTCTATATTGTTTTTATTCTTAATACTACTACTGCATCCTGCAATAAATATAGGATCAATAGATTCATTATAAATAAGATCATAAGAATTATCTAATAATTTAAAATTCAATTTACTAATTAATTCATCACTTTCTTTAGTATAATCTAAATTTCCTTTTACAAAATAAATTCCAAGTTTAGTCTCAATTTTATTTAATTCAAAAGCTAGCTCTTCTATTTCTTTCTTAGAAAAAGATTCATCTTTTCCTAAGAAATTCCCAGTAAATAAAACTAAATCAGGTTTTCTTAAATTAATCTCTTTTACTAATTTTATAACATCATTTTTATATATTGTACTCTTATAATTAAGATCACTAAAATGTATAATCTTACTTCCATCAAAATTATTAGATAACTCATCTCTTTTAACTCTATATTCTTTAATCTCTAGGCCTTTAACTCCTATATATCTAGAATATAAAACTATTCCAACTATTAAAACTACAAATATAAGAATAATTTTAAGTAAAGTATGCTTTTTTTTACTTTGCATTCTGCCTCCTTACATAATCGTAAACATAAGCGTTAAACACATAAAATTATGTAACATATGCATAGTAGTATTAGCGATTATATTATCAGTTTTCTCATAAATCAAAGCGAAAGCAAAGCCTAAAGCTCCATAAGGAATAGTATATAATAAATCAAGTGGAGACTTATATGCAGTAACTGCATGTAATAATCCAAATATTAATCCACTAGTTATAGCATAAACATACTTATTATTAAATATCTTAGAAATAGCATATCTAAAAGTAAGCTCTTCAGTTATAGGTGCTAATAAAACTGCAGAGATATATCCTAGTATAGGAGATGCAAATATCATTTGCCTATTTAAAACTTCATTAGATGCTATATCTCCTTTAAATACAATTAAATTAATAATTAAATTAGATACTCCCATAATTAAAAGACCAAGACCCCAATATTTAAGAGATATTTTTAGATACTTAGAAAAATTCTTCTTATAATCTTTTAAATCTTTAATATACATTTTTCTAAAAATAATAACTAAACATAAAGTATAAATAAATGTAGATATAACACCCATTAAAGTTTTATCTTTAAATATTCCAGTAATACTAACTAAAGAATATATTAAATTTGGTATAAAGAAAAATCCAAATAACATAATAATAAACAATAATATTTTTCTTACTCTTTCTAATATAATTAAATTTTTATTATTCACGACTTATCTTCCCTCTAATCTTATAAATACTTTTTTACCTTTTTTTATAACTTTAGATGTACTTAAATCTATTATCTCATTAACATCATTAATTGTATTTCCATCTACTTTAATTCCACCTTGTTCTATTAATCTTCTAGCATCACTTCTAGATGAACATAATGATGTACTAATTAAAGCATCAATTATATTTATATTTTTATTATCTATTATTACTACATCAATATCTTGATTATCTAAATTTCCAGAAAACACCGCTTCACTAGTATCTCTAGCTTTATTAGCACTCTCTTCTCCATGTAGGAACTTAACTACATCATACGCTAAAGCTTTTTGTGCTTTTCTTTCTTCTGGATGTTCTTTTAAACTTATCTCTAAACTCTTAATCTCTTCTACGCTTAAAAAAGATAAACGTTTTAAATAAGTAATAACCATTTCATCTTCACTATTAATTAAATATTGATAAAACTCATAAGGACTAGTCTTATCTTCATCTAACCATAAACTCTTTCCATCTTCACTCTTACCAAACTTAGATCCATCCGCTCTTAAAACTAAAGGAGAAGTAAGAGCAAAAACTTCTGCATTCTCATGTTTCTTTCTAATAAGCTCAAGTCCACTAGTTAAATTCCCCCATTGATCAGAACCACCTATTTGTAAACTTACACCCATTTCTTCATATAAATGAAGGAAATCTAAAGATTGTAAAATCATATAAGAAAACTCCGTATAAGTAATACCAGTATCTAATCTTCTTTTAACAGTATCTTTCGCTAACATATAAGACACATTAAAATATTTACCATAATCTCTTAGAAAATCTATTGCACTTATATCTTTAATCCAATCATAATTATTAACTACTGGAACACATAAATACTTTTTAATTTGTTTAGATAAAGAATCAACATTATCAAGCACTGTATTTTTATTAATAATATCTCTTTCCTTTGTAGCTCTAGGATCTCCTACTAATCCAGTCCCTCCACCTATTAAAACAATAGGATTATGTCCTGCATCCATAAATCTTTTAGCTAAAGCTATAACAGTACAATAATGCCCTATATGAAGACTATCTCCAGTTGGATCAGTACCAATGTAAAAAGTTAGCCCTCCATTATTTAACTTATCTATTAATTCAACACTTGAGATATTATCAATTAAACCTCTATATTTAAGTTCATCATAAAATTTCATAATATGTACCTCATTCCTACTTAATATTATATTGGTTTTTCATATAAAAAGCAATTTTAACTATAAGTTTATATACATTTTTATACTAAATATTAAATATTAATAAAAGAACTTATAGATTTAAAGAATAAGTTCTTTTATATTTATAACTATATTTTATTTTTCATTTATAAAATACACTTTATACCAAAGAAGAAAACAATAAATAGTCCATACTTTTCTTCCATTATTTTTCTTATTATTATAGTGATCATCTAATAATTTTAATATATATTTTTGATTAAAAAACTCATTTACATAATCTTCTAGAAAAGTACTTCTAACTACATTATAATACTTTTCTTCTCTAATCCAATTAGAAAAAGGTACAGGAAATCCTTTCTTTTTTCTAGTAGCCCATTCATCAGGTAAAACTTTATTAGCTGCTTCCCTTAATATGTATTTGCTACTTGTTGGAGTAATTTTATATTCACTTGGAAGATCTTGAGCTAAAGCCATAACTTCCTTATCTAAAAAAGGAACTCTAAGTTCTAAAGAATGAGCCATTGTCATTTTATCTGCTTTAAGTAAAATATCATTAGGTAACCATAGATGCATATCTAAATATTGTTTTTTAATTAAATCATCTTTATCTTTAACTTTATCAAAATAAGGTTTAGTTACACTAGTATATAAAGGTCCATTTAAATATTCTTTATTAAGAAAATGTTTTTTTTCAAACTCATCAAATATAAAAGCTTGTCCTATATAAGTTTGTTCTATACCTAAACCATTTCTTATTAAGAAATTATGTCCTTTAATATAAGGAAATAAAGAACCTACTTTACCTAAAGGATATCTAATAGCTTTAGGTAAACGTTTATATTTATCATCTACTTTATTATTTTCATATAACTCATATCCTGCAAATAACTCATCAGCTCCTTCGCCAGATAAAACTACTTTTACATAATCTTTAGTTAAATCTGATAAGAAATAAAGAGGAACATTAGATAAATTAGCATGAGGTTCATCTGAATAATATTGAACATTTTCTAGCACATTAAAAAACTCTTCAGGAGTTATAATCTTACTCTTGTTCCCTACATCTATAAGTTTTGATAAATCCTCAGCTAAATGAACTTCATTAAAAACTATATTTTCAAAACCTACAGAAAAAGTATTATCGGGATGTAATAAAGTTGTTATATAACTTGAATCAACACCACCAGATAAAAATGATCCTACTTTAACATCACTAATACTATGATATTCTACTGAAGACTTAATTACATCATTCACTTCTTTAATATACTCAGAAAACGGTTTATTTATTTCTTTAAAATCTTCATCATAATATTCAGAAATAGATAGTTTATTATTTTTATATATAAAATAATTTCCTGGTAAAAGCTTAAATACTCCTTTAAAGAAAGTTTCATCTAGAGCATTATATTGAAAAGTTAAATAAGGTCTTAAAGCATCTTTATTTAATTCTTTATTAAAATGTCTATTTCCTAAGAAACTTTTAATTTCAGAAGAAAACATAAAAGTATTATCCATAACAGCATAATAAAAAGGTTTAATACCAAAATGATCTCTAGCTCCAAACAAAGATTTATCATTTATATCATAAATAACAAAAGCAAACATACCTCTAAGCATATTAACTATTTTCTCTTTATAATGAATATATCCTACTAATATTACTTCTGTATCTGATTCAGTCTTAAAAGAATAACCTAAATCTATAAGATCTTTTTTTAGTTCTTTATAATTATAAATCTCTCCATTAAATATAATAACTTTGGATTTATCTTGACTAAATATAGGTTGACTTCCACCCTTTAAATCAATAATACTAAGTCTTCTAAAGCCTAAAGCTATATCCTCAGTAATAAATGTTCCCTCACTATCAGGACCTCTATGTTCAATCCTTTTAGACATTTTTTTAATATCAATTTCTTTTTCTTTTACATTATCATTATTAATAAATCCTGTTATTCCACACATATATACTCCTTAATTTATAATTTAAACAAGTAAAAACTGTGTTATATGTAACACAGTTAATGACTTAAGCTTTTGAAGTCTTAGCTTTTTTAATCTTACTTACTGGTTTACTTGTTTTTTCTGATTCTTCTAATTTATTAAGAACTTCTCTTGTAGCATTGATTGCTTCAGTTCTAATTTCTTGAGCTATACTCTCAAGTACTGGAGTACCTCTTTTAACAGCTTCTTTATATAATTCTTCAGCTTTCTTTTCGATAATCCTAGCTTTTTCTTTAGCAGCTTTAAGTATCTTTTCACTATCCATATCAGATAATTCTAATCTAATTTCATCTACTCTTTTAATAATATCTCTTTTAACTTCATCTTTATCTATACCTTCTAAACTCTTAATAGCTTCATCTAACTTATTAGCTAGTTTCCTTCTAGTAATAGTTCCTTTATCCGGTGCAAATAATAATCCTGCTCCTACGCCAATAGCAGCTCCAACTAAAAACTTTCCTACTCCACTTTTCTTTTCACTCATTTTTTTATCTTCTCCTTTTTATCTTTATCAGTTTTAAATATTTTAAATACTTTTTCAGTTAAGAAATTAACAACAGTATCAGTAAGTGTAGATAACCCATCAGTTGCATAATCAATTATAGAAAATATTCCATTTAAAGACTTAACTTTATTATTAATATCATCTACTACATCATTTACTTTATTCATAGTTATAATTAATTTTATTCCAAGTACTATAACTACTATGATTAAAGCTATCAACAAAAAGTATACAATTATCGGCAATACTTGCAACATAGTTTCCATTATTGTCCCTCTCTTTCATCATACATAGAATCAATTAAATTAAATAAATCATGTTCTAGAGTTTTATCTCCTATTTCTTCATTAATACATTTTTCTTTTTCAGTATCTTCTTCAATATGATCAATAGCTATAGAACCAATAGAAGTACTTGTGTCATCTTCTTCCATCTTATCTTTAATAGCTTCTTCTAACTCTCCAATAGAAACATTAGCATTATCCTCTATCTCACTAAGTAAATCCTCTATACTTCTATCTTTTTCATCAATATTATCAATCTCTTCAGTTAAAGAAGTAACATCTTCTACTACCTTTGAACTCATCTTAGTAAGAGTATCTTCAAGTTCATCTTCTAAAGTTCCATAAGCTTTTCTTCTAACAGAGTCATAATTTATGTCTCTACTCTTAGTATTAACAGGTTTAACTCTTTCTATAACTTCTTCTTTAGAATAATTCTTATCTAAAATTCCATATATTGGAGATATTACAGGACTAGGTCTAAACTTAGTCTCATGAACATTCTCTTCTGGTTTTTTAACTTCATTATTTCTGCTTGGTAAAGAATTCAATCTTCTATTATCATTTTCAAGTATTGAAGACGCTCTACTCCTAGTTCTTAAAGGAACATCATCCTCATTATCTTCATCATCTATAGCAGGAAATCTAAAAGTTTTTTCAGGCTTAAATAGTTCTCTTTCACTATAAGGACTAACATTCTTTTCAGGTAAAGTGCGAGTTCTTTCTTCAGTTATACTACTCTTTTCCTTAATCTCTTCAATTTTAGGAGCAACTTCTTTTGTTACACCTGTTTCATCATTAATTTCTACTATATCTTCATCATAGAAAATATTTTTTAGTTTTGAAAATATGCCCATAATAGCACCTCTTTCTAATTATTATTAGTAATTAAGTCAGGATCCTTAATATTATCTATTGGATCTCTTTTACTTGGATCTTTATCTACTTCTAATACATTTTTATGTTCATCATTAGTTCCATCTATAAATAATCCATATTTCTTTTCTTTAGCATCTAATATATTATTACTACCAACTAAATTAGAAATAACTGCATCATTATACTGAATAGAATTAAGTATAGATAACATATATACAATAGAATTCTTAAGTGATTCACTATCCACTCTAACTTCTATTATAGCATAATTATAACAAAGTTTAATTAAAAAGTCTTTATCTTTTTTTAATACATATAACTCTCCTTTTCCCTTAAGACCATTAAACGTTTTATCTATATATGCATTATCATTTTTCTTATAAACATATTCTTTTTTATTGTAGTAGCTGACAACATCAACATATAAATAATATTCCATTCCTCTATTTGATAAAATTTGATTAAAAGTATCATTTGTTTTAACTGTAAAGTTTCTAGGCAAATAAAATCTATATCCAACATTATTATTGTTATATAACTTAATATCTTTACTTACAACACTCTCAATTTCTTCATCAATACTCATATAGTTGATGTTTTGATTAGTGCATCCTATAATAACTAGGAATAAAGGTATAAAAATCAAAAATTTCCATTTCATATTTCCACCCCAACTGCTAAATTAATTATATCATTTCTTTTTATAAATTAAAATCTTTTAGCGATTAAATGATTTATCTTCTTATTAGCATTCTTAAACTTTAATTCATATTCTGTACATATATCACTTAGATAATCATTATCTGATTCAATTATTTCATATCCATAATCACTTAAAGAAACTAAAGAAAAATCAAATAAATCATCATTATCAGTCTTCTGTTCAATAACATTAGTACTTTTAAATATCTTATCATATATATCTAAAAAAACATAACTAGTAAGTCTTCTTTTATAGTGTCTTTTTTTAGGCCATGGATCCGAGAAATTTAAATATATTTTATCTATTTCTTTATTAAAAACTTCATCTAATCTTTTAGCATCAATACATATTATTTTTAAATTAGATATATTTGTATTTGATAACTTTTTAACAACAC
Source organism: Bacilli bacterium (assembly GCA_036658935.1). Taxonomy (GTDB): domain Bacteria; phylum Bacillota_I; class Bacilli_A; order RF39; family UBA660; genus JAVXDN01. The sequence continues at coordinate 10,801 of JAVXDN010000017.1, forward strand.
TTAAAAGTACACTAGCGTATGCATCAACTGCTATATAATTAATATTAGGATTTGCATATGCACTTTCAATTATAAAAGCTCCTTTTCCACAACCAATTTCTATATATATAGAATTATTATTATTAAAAACTTCATTCCATTTTCCTTTATATTGTTCAGGTTCACTAACTACATAGTTGCTTAAATAAATAAGTTCTTCAGCATCTTTTATATGTTTTAATCTCATAGGTTTTCCTCTTCTTTAATTATTATACACTATTTAAGGCTAATATCATATAATAAAGTAGTCATGTGAAGGAGAGATTAATATAGTATGAAAGATAAAAGAAATATGTTCTATTCAAATACAAACGAAGGAGGATTTATGGATCCAAATATAAATAGTATGGGAACTTATCCTAATAACTTCGCCCCACCTAGTGGTTATATGAACAACCAACAATACTCTGCTTTTGGTCCTAATGTAAACAATCCTTCACCTATGCCTTTTAATCCAAATAATAATCAATTAGGCACCTCTTTACTTCCATATCCAAATAATTATAATACTTCTGAGTATGAAGAGAGAATAACTAAATTAGAAAGACAAATAAGAAAACTAGATAATAGAGTATCTGCACTAGAACACATAGAGAGTGGAATGATAAGCGATGGAAGTATTTCAGTAGATAATAACTTATATATGATATAAAAAATACTAAAAGTATTTTTTTTATATAATAAAAGTATAGATAATGTTAAATATCTATACTTTTATTATTAAATATACTTATCCATATTCTTAGGAACCTGATCATTAATAACCGCGTCTATTATCTTTTTTTCCTTCTCTTCACTAACATCTTTTCCAGTCATATTACTAATTTCTTTAATAATACTCTTAAGAGTATTCTCATCCTTAAAATTACCTTCTTGCAACTTATGAGCTAAAGAAACTATAGTGTCCTTGTCTATATTTGTCTTTTTCTCTACCCTATCAAAAAAAGTATCTCCAAATCCATTAGGCATAGTTTTTCCTCCTAAAGTATTATATGTATAATCTTATCTTTTGGTTATTCGCCTTTATTTTTATACATTATATTAAGAGGAGTACCAGTAAAATCTATATTAGCTCGTATTTGATTTTCAATATATCTAGCATATGAAAAATGTAATAAACCTTTACTATTAACTTCTATATCAAATCTAGGAGGTTTTGTTCCATTTTGATGAGTAAAATATATTTTAAGTCTTCTTCCTTTATAAGAAGGAGGAGGTGTTTCAATAAATGCATTAGTTACTATTTCATTTATTACACTAGTTTTAATTTCTTTTACCCAGTTAGAATAAGCTTTTAATACCTCAGGCATTAAAGTATGAATTCTTTTAGTAGTAAGAGCACTTAAAAATACTACTTGAGCATAAGGCATAAATTGAAACTCACATTCTATCAAAGTCTTCCATTTCTTCATTTCACTATCTTTATTAAAATCTCCATCCCACTTATTAACAACAATAACTACAGCTTTACCAGCCTCTAAAATATAAGAAGCTATATGCTTATCATGTTCAATAATACCTTCTTCTCTATTTATAACTAATAAACACACATCACTTCTATCAATTGCCTTAAGGCTTCTAAGTAAACTATACTTTTCAATAGATTCAAAAACTTTACCTTTTTTACGTAAACCCGCGGTGTCAATAATTGTATAATCATTACCTTCATATTTAAACTTAGTATCAATAGCATCTCTTGTAGTTCCAGCGATAGGCGAAACAATAACTCTTTCTTCTCCAAGTACTGCATTAACTAAACTACTTTTCCCTACATTAGGTCTTCCAACTACACATAATTTAACTGTATCATCTTCTTCTACAACTTCACACTTAGAAAAATTCTTAACTACCTCATCAAGTAAAGAAGTAAAACCAATATTATGTTCTGCACTAATAGGAACATAAGTATCAAAACCTAGTTCATAAAAATCATATATATTTTCATCAGTAATTTTACTATCAATTTTGTTAATAGCTACGACTACATTCTTTCCACTCTTTCTTAACATATCTCTAATTAACTTATCATTAGCGGTTAATCCATCTTTTCCATCCACAACAAAAATAATAACATCTGCTTCTTCAATACCAATTAACACTTGAGTTTTAATTTCATCATTAAAAAAATTCTTTTCAAGTTCAATACCACCAGTATCAACTAAATGAAAACTATAATCATTATAGTTTACAGTTGAAATAATTCTATCTCTAGTAACTCCAGGAGAATCTTCTATAATAGAGATTTTCCTACCGACAAGTTTATTAAACAAAGTACTTTTTCCAGTATTTGGTCTACCTACTATACAAGCTGTATATTTCATAAATATCACATCTCCTTTTAGTCTATTATTATAACATCTTCTGTAGTAAGAAGATACATTTATTTAACAAAACTAGCACTAACTTTTTTAGAAAGAGCATCAATAGTTACCTTTATTTTAAGATCATTCATAACTGATTTATCACTAGAATTTATAACACATCCAGATTTATATTTAATTACATCACATACCTCTGCACTTACATCTTTATCAGCTTTTATATATTCATTAACAATAAGATTGTCTACTGTTATATTAATATCTGCAATATATCCAGTCTCTTCCACATAATCTTGTGCATAAAGCTCCGATGCAGTTAAAATCTCGTTTTTTCTACTTTCTAAAGCCTTTTCATTTATAGAATCTTTAATCTTTAAAACACTAGGAATACTTATTCCAGCGATTAAACCTATAACAGCGATTACAACTAAAAGTTCTACTAAAGTAAATCCATTTCTTCTTTTCATGATTATTTCTCTCCTTTTATTTTATATATTTAGCTACTACACTTTGATTAGTTTTAGTTAATTTAATTATTTTTAAATTTAAGTTAGATTTATCAACTGTACTTATTACACATCCACTTTTGTTTTCAATATTATCATCTGGACAATATTTTGTTCCACATTTTTCATCCGCTACAAAATATTTTGCCTTAACTAAAACACTAAGCGTTATATTTAATTCTTGAGAAATATTAACATCAATATTAGGTTTAAATATCTGAGGATTATCCCTTCCATACTGTTCAGCTGCACTTTCAATTAAAGCAATCTTTTTCTCAAAACTTCTTTCATTCATCTTTTTAGTAATACTCATAATAGCAGGAACCGCTATAGTCGCAAGAACTCCTATTAATGTAATAACTACTAAAACTTCTACTAAAGTAAATCCACTTTTATTTTTATTCATATTTTCCTACTTTCAAATCAATTATATATTAATTTAACATTAAATACAATTTATCTAAAAATAAATTGTAAACAAAATAAAAAAATCACAAAGTTTTTTTACACTAACTTATATGATTCCTTACATTCTTAATATCTATACCTTTAGCATTAATAAAGTTTATAACAGCACTAAGTTCATTTACTGTATTTTTGTTTTCATATAGAACAATAAATTGACCTTTATATAAAGTGTTTTTTAAACTTAAAAGTATATTTTTACTTAAATAAGTTTTAGGGACTATCGTATTAATTTTTTTATTTTTACATTCTTCTATTGGATCTATATTCTTTGTTTTAATACATAAAGAAGTATTTTCTTTATCTTCATCTTTAAGATATTTAAGATATTTATTTATATTTTTATTATCATTATATATAAAATTAAACCCATTATTAATAAGTTTTGTATACATTTCTCTATTCTCTTCAAGTAATCTTTCATTAATAATTAAATCAATTTTTATTTTTTTGTTAGTAGCTATATTAATAATATCTTTTAGATATTCATTATTATTAATTAATAATAAAATAGATACACTATTCTTCTTTTCATTTCCTTTAATAATATAATTTTTCATATTATTAACAGAACTCACTATACATTTTTCTTCATTATACACAAGTAATTCTTTATTAAATCCTAGTCCTTTCATATTTTGATAACTTTTATCAACATCAATACTTTTACCACTTATCCCAGGAACTACTCCTTCTTCACTAATATAACCTTCTATACATCCCTTATTTACTAAACTTACTTGTTCAATAATACTCTCCATAATTGGATCTCTCTTTTGAGCTAAACCAACAACTTTATCAGTATAATAAAAACTAAATAATAAAAAAGCTAAAAGTCCAGAATATTCAAATACTTTTTTTATATTAATCACCTAATTAACTATATGAAAAAAACACAGAAACTTGAAATGTTTTTGTGTTTAAATACAACTTTATAATTAATTATGAAAATTATTAGTGTTTTCAATTAATTTATCAATATCTGACTGTGTAGCATACACAGTTAAATTAAAGTAACTTGAATCATAATTATATAACTTCTTATTTTTTAAATTCTTTATAATTGAATCTAATACTACTTTTGGATTTACAACTGTATTATTATAATCAATAAATATAACATTATCTAATACATTAATATCATAAGAAGATAATTCTTCATAATATTGATAAGTAAGTTTAATATCATTTCTGTTCTCTACTACATATTTCACATTATGAAAATTATCTAATTTAAGGCTATCATTTCTAGGAATAACAGATGACTTAGTACTTACTTTAAAATCATTAGGCATAGTATCATTATACTCTATTTGACTAAACTCATATATACTACTACCTACTCCTACACCTAATAAAACTGTAGAAACAAGAAGTAATATAAATACTTTTAACGCATTATTTCTTTTATTAAATACAAACTTAAATATTACATCTTCTAAAGAATATATTAATAATAACCCACCTAGAAAAGCTATTAAAACTCCAAAGAATATTACACCTTTAAAACTAAGTATTAAAAATAATGAAAAACCAACTACTATAAAGAACATAATAAATATTAGACAAAGAAACATTATAGAAAATACAAACTTAAGAAATAATAATATTAATCCTGAAAGTATAGAAACAATTTTAAAAGGTTCACGATACTCTCTTTTTTTCTTCTCTACTTTTGCTTCTATAACGTCACTAGATATATCAGTATTTTCTTTTATTTCTTTTTCTTTTACTACATTCTCTTTTAATTCTTTTCCATCAATATATCTTAACTTAATTATATAAATAAACATGACTACAGCTACAAGGAAATAAGTTAATTGTAAAATAACTACTAGTACAGAAGAAATTACACCTCCAACTATTCCTAAAGTCATAAATATTTCATTAATAAAATTTTCAATCATTACAAAAGGGATATTAACGGCAAAAATAATTAAAAGAATAACCGCTATTTCAACTATAAACTTTATAATACCTTTAGCATCTTTTTGACCTAAATCAGATACTATTTTTTTAATTCCATTAAGTACTTCATTAATAACTACTTTATAACTCTTGTCTTCATCCTTTAAATGCTCTAAATCTCCATTAACTAAATCATCTAATTTAACATTAAATATTTTACACATAATAGATAGCTTATCAATATCTGGGAATGTATCATTATTCTCCCATTTAGAAACTGACTGTCTTGTTACATTTAACTTCTCAGCAAAATCTTCTTGAGAAATCCCTAACTTCTTTCTAGCATACGATAAATTTTTTGAAAAATTCATATTCTTTCCACCTTTCAGTAAAATAATAACATTTATTTATGTTTACATTCTACCACTTTTAATGTAACTTACGCTCTTATCAGTTGCATTAAGTGAAATTACATTACTTTTTATGCATCGCTTCAGGTGTTAAAGCAGATAATGAAACAAAAACATTCTCATATTCTTTTAATCCTTTATTAGTAAAACTACTCTTAGTAATTATATAATGTTTCTTTTTATTTATTAAAGTAACTCTTAAATATGAAACAGAAAAATATTTACTAAATTTTTTAATAACTAATTTAACTTCACTTATATTTTTATTTTTT
>JAVXDN010000018.1:0-15869 GCA_036658935.1 Bacilli bacterium
GCTCTATATCCACTTGTTATATAAGTAAATAGAGAATATGAGACTAGAGTTACTATACTAAATAAAAGTGATATTCCAAGTAAAGTTATATATTTATTTTTAAATCTTTTAAGTAATTTCATGCCTACACCTCATTCAATTTTTTTAGAAAAAGATAAAAGAAAGATTGAAGATTGATCTGGTGTAAGATAGATGTCTTTTATCTTTAAATATCTTTTTCTATAATAATTATACCCCCCCCGTTTTTATTTCAAGACAAAACTTTGTTTGCATGAAGAAAATAAAAAAAAGATAAATCATTTTTTAGGATTTACCTTTAATATTGAGGTGTTATCCATTTTAGATAATACTTTTATTACTTTATTAGTATCTTCTATATTTAAATAATCTATTAATTCTTTTTCTTTATTCTTAAATTTATTATTAGAATATAGAGTAGATGATAATAGTTCTTCTACATCAAACATATCATCACAAAGTGTTATTATCCAAGATATAGATAATCTTTTATATCTTATTAGGTCTTCTTTAGTAACTATTAAGTTTTTAAATTTTTCTTTAATTTTCTCTATTAAGTCTTTACTATGATCACTTACTGCAGCGATATTAATTACATAATAATTATCTATTTTATATGATGAAGTAGAAAAATTAGTAAATAGATATTTTTTATCATTTTCAGTGTAAAAGTCTGAAAATTCTCCAAAGTTAGTTCCTAATACTAATTCTATGTATTTTAATATATATATAGGTTTTATTTTATCAAAGTATTTAGAATGAATTTTTATACTATAATAGAATCTTTGTTTTTCTATATTATATTCTATTTCTTCATAGTTTATCTTTACTTGTTCTTTTTCTCTTGGTTTTAATACTTTAGAAGTAAATAATTTATATGTTTTATCTTTAAAGTAGTTTTTAATAGTATCTAAGGTTTCTTCTTTATTAAAGTTACCTACTACTACTATAAACATATTAGAAGGTACATAGAAGTCATTATATACTCTTTTTAGTTCTTTATATGTAATACTTTTAACATCATCTATAGTTCCTAATATACTATTTTTTATATATGAATTAAAGAATAAGTTATCATCTGCTCTATCCCATAATACAGTATTTGCTCTATCATTAGTCATTCCTATTTCTTCTATTATTATTCCTTTTTCATTCTCTACACTTTCTTTAGTAAATTTAGATGAAAACACTTTTTCTAATAGTATTTCTATATTATCTTTTATGTTTTTACTTCCTGATATATTATAGTTAGTTCCATCATATGAAGTATAAGCATTAGTAAAAGATCCTAAAGATTCTATTTTATTAGATATTGTTTTATCATTAGTAAAATCCATTACTCTATGTTCTAAGAAATGAGCGATTCCTGGGGTTACATTATATACAATATTATCTTTTTTATATTTAAGTACTTTAGAAGCATATTTTACTCCTATAGTAACATAAAAGTTATCTGTTGTTTCTTTATTAAACATGTATACACTTAGTCCATTAGATAGTTTTTCTGTATAAATTAAGTCTCCTTGATTATTATAGTTTATTATTTTCATTTATTTTCCTCCTCTAGAAAATAAATTACTTCTTTTTTTATTTTCTTAGATAAAGTACTTATTTCTTCTGCAGTTACTGATAAGAATTCTTCTTTAGATTTAGCTATATCTTCTCTTATATTATAAGATACAAAGTAACTTTCATTTATTATGTTACCTATTTTATCATTAGAACTATTTAAAGATGTAATAATAGTATTTTTTGCATTTTCTAAAGATGCTTCTATTACTTTAATATCATTAATTTTTTTAATACAATTATCTACTTCTTTTAATACTTTTTCATAGTTTTTGCTACTAAATCCTGAAGTTATTATTATAGATGAGGTATATAATGAATATGAAGAAGATATATGATAACATAGGCTTAATTTTTCTCTAACATTTACAAATAGTATTGAGTTGCTCATTGATCCTAAAATTGTAGTTAAAACATCTACACAATAGTTCTTTTCTCTAGGAGTTAATGAAGAAAAAGTATATCCTATTCTTATATTAGATTGATTAAATGAACTTTTCTCTTTTATTTCTTTTAATTCTTTTCTTTTATTTAATGTTATATATGGCATAGAAAGTTCTTCATACTTTGATTTAATATTTTTTAGTAAGTTATCAAAATAAGATAATATTTCTTCTTCATTAACATCTCCTACTACAAATATATCTATATTATGATTTTTAAATAAATTATAATATTCTTCTACTACTTCTTTATTAGTTGTTTTTTCTATTAATGAAGGGACTAAAAAATTATCATATGCATATGATGTATTTTTAAACATTTCTTTAGAAAATTGATTATTTAAATAAAAGTTAGGGTTTTCTTTTCGTAATTCATAGTTTGTTTTACATTTTGATTTTATCATTTCAAAATATTCTTCATTAAAAAGATTATCTTTAATATCTGGATTAAAATATATTTCTTTAAAGAGATTTAATGATTCTTCCATCATATCTTTTGTTGTATATTTAGGATTAATAAAGTTATAAGTAAAACTAAGTACACCATATTTACCTATAGTTCTATAACTTGTATCATAAGAAACTTTATATAGTTCTTGAGATTTTTCTGTTAATAATTTTTTTGTATTATATTTTTTACATGAGTAAATTAACATATCTAATAATAGATATGTTTTATGTAGAGAAGAAAGATTATCTATTGAAGTAAATTTCATATCAAAAGTAATAGTTTTAAATCTATTAGTTTTAATTATATGAAGTTTATAATTTTCTTTATTATATATTTGTTCTTCCATTTCTTCTCCTTATAGTTTTAAACATGATTCTAAAGCGAGTGTTATCATTTCATCAAGTTTTTGTTCTCTAGAGAGACTATCTAGTCTTTCATTTGTTTTTAAGTTATCTGTTACACTTAGTATAGCGGTTGCATTTCTTTTTAAAACTATTGCATTTAAAAATATTGAGAAGCATTCCATTTCAGTAGCGGTACAATCAGTAGTATTAACTATATCATCTATATCTATACATTCACTATAAAAGGCATCAGTTGTATGTACTTTTACTGGAATAAGTTTAAATTCTAATTCTTTTGAAGTTTTAGTTATAATTTCATTTAATTTAGTACTTGAAGTTACATTAGATGTAAGTAATCCTATAAATTCATTAGCGTATGAAGTAGAAGAATAAGAAGATTCTGCTAGAAGAAGTGTTCCTAAAGGATGAGTAGTATATGTACCACAAGTTCCTATTCTTATTATGTTTTCTACATCATAAAATTTATATAATTCATATGAATATATAGCAGCGGAAGAAAGTCCCATACCAGTAGACAAAAGAGTTATTTCTTTAGTTTTATAGTATCCTGTATAAGCTTTTTCTCCTCTAATATCATTTACTAGTTTAGGATTATCTAAGTAATTAAGAGCGATATACTCAATTCTTTTTGGGTCTCCTGATACTAGTACTGTCTTTGCTATTTCTTCTTTTTTTGCATTTATGTGTGGAGTCATTTTCTTCACTCTTTTCTTTATTATCTAGGACAAAGTATTTATTTAATTTTTCATCTAAAGTTAGAGAAGTTTGTGTATTTACTTTGTATCCCATTATTCTTCATGTCCTTCTAAGTTTTTATTACCTTCTAGTTTAACTAATACATTCCTAGGTTTACTTCCGTTAGATCCACCTATTATACCTTTTTCTTCTAAGTCATCTATTATTCTAGCGGCACGATTATATCCTAATCTATATTTTCTTTGTAGAAGAGATGCACTTATTTTTCCTGTACTAATAGCGAATTCTACTATTTCATTATATAAAGGATCTTCATCTGTTGAAGGATAAGATGATTCATTTACTATCTCTCCTTCTTTATAATTATTATCTAATTCTAACATTTTATCATCATATTTAGGTGTACCTTGTGATTTTACAAAATCCACTACTCTTTTTATTTCATCATCACTTACAAAAGATCCTTGAATACGTACTGGAGCGACTGCACCCATAGGATAGAAAAGCATGTCTCCTTTTCCTAAAAGTTTTTCTGCTCCCATCATATCTAGAATAGTTCTTGAATCAATAGAAGATGAAACTGCAAAAGATATACGAGTTGGTATATTTGATTTAATAAGTCCAGTTATTACATCTGTACTAGGTCTTTGTGTTGCGACTATTAAATGTATTCCAGCAGCACGTGCTAATTGAGTTATTCTCATAATAGAACTTTCTACTTCTTTAGCGGCGACTAACATAAGGTCTGCTAGTTCATCTATTACTATTAGAATGAATGGAAGTTTTTCTATATCATGTAATTTCTTTCCGTTTTTCTTTTCTATGTATTCATTATATGTTGCTATATTTTTTGTTTCAGTAGAATTAAATAATTCATATCTTCTATCCATTTCTTCTACTACTTTTTGTAATGCTACACTTGCTTTTTTAGGGTCTGTTACTACCGGTCTCATTAAATGAGGAACTCCATCATATATATTTAATTCTACTTTCTTTGGATCTACTAGAATTAATTTTACTTCATCTGGTCTTGCTCTTAAAAGTATTGATACTAAGATATTATTTATACATACACTTTTTCCACTACCAGTAGCTCCAGCGACTAGCATATGTGGTGCTTTATTTATTTCATAGAATTGTATATTACCCATTATATCTTTTCCAAGAGGAGCGACTAACATAGAATTATCAAGTTTCTTAGGTATATTAGCGACTACTTCTCTTATTAATACACTTGCTTGTACTCTATTAGGTATTTCTATTCCTATAGTACTTTTACCTGGTATTGGAGCTTCTATTCTTACTTCAGTAGCGGCCATAGCGAGAGCTATTTCTCTATTTATACTTAATACTTTATTTACTTTAGTTCCTGCTTTCAATTCTACTTCATATTGAGTTACTGTAGGACCTTCATGTACATCACGTACTTTTCCTACTATTCCAAAGTCATTAAATACTCTTTCTAATATTTTACAGTTAGATACTATAAACTCATTTGAATTAATTTTCCCAGAAGGATTTTTAGGTTTATCAAGTAAATCTATTGGTGGAAGTCTATATGTTCCTTCTTTTACTTCTATATTATTTTGAGTAGAAACTGGAGTATTAATTATAGGTTCATTTTGATGAGTAAATTCATTTACACTAGTTATTACTACTCTTCCATCATCTTCAAGTGATGACATTTCTTTTCCTGCAGCTTCTTTTTGCATATCTGAAAGTCTTAAACGTTTATTTTCTTTAGATTTAATTTTTGCATTTTGAAATGGTTTTATTATTATCTTAAACATATCAAATAATGTTATATCAAATAACATTATAATTCCAAATACTGCCATAACTCCAGCGACTATTGTAGTTCCAGTTAATCCAAGGAGTGTTACAAATATAAATGAAAATAATGCTCCTATCATCCCTCCACCTGTATCTCTAAGTAATGAGAAGTTATTAACTGCATTCATTATATTATCTATTGTTTCTCTAAATATAGCGACTCCTGTTAAGTTATTATCTTTTAAGTATGAAAGATGAGATAAAAGTAATACTACTGTTACTAAAACAAATACTCCTATTATTCTAGCACTATGCATACTCATTTTCTTTCTTTTAGCGATTAAGTATATTCCAAATATTAATGCAAATATTAATACTATTACATACCAGTTTCCACATAAGAAAATGGCAAAACTTTTAATTATTTTACCAACAGGTCCAAAGTCTTTTCCAAATCCAATAATTCCTATTAATATTAGAAGTAATCCTTCTAGTTCTTTTGTATATTGAAATTCTTTTTTAGACTCATCTTTTCTTGATTTTCTTTTTGCCATAATTTTTATACCTCTTAACTATTATTATATCACGTTTTTTATTTATTCCTCATATGTACTTAGTAATCTTTTATGTATTCCTGGTTCTACAATATTTAAAGTATTTAATATCTCTTCTAATGCTTTTTTATATTCTCCTTTTAGGAATAGTTTTTTACTATTATTTAAGCCTACTTCTACTTCTTTAGATGTACTTCTATATCTATTTCCATATACTATAGCCATTTCACTCATAGCGGCTGTTTTAACTGCTTCATTTGATGTATTATATAGTTTTAATACTAAATCACGAGATGTATCTACCCTTGTATTTAATGTATCTATATTAATAGGTTTTCTATCTAGTTCTATAACAATTTGTTTTATAGAATCATAAGCTTCACTTAATTCTATAGAAAAGTTAGAAGGTATTACTGGAAGATTATATTCTTTAATTTTATCTCTTGCTTTTTTAAGTAATGATCTTATTTCACTTAATTGTTCTCTTGCTCTTAATTCATCTTCTTTTAAACTACTTAAAGATTTTAAAGATATTTCTATATTATCTTCTATTTTAGAAGTATTTATTAATGCTGTTTCACACTCTTTTTCTAATTTAGAATATGGTGTTACTTTACTTCTAGTTCTATCACTAATTAATTTGTATTCATCTTTTAATACTACTATTTCTTTATTTATTTTATCTATAGTTAATAAATCTTCTTCACTTATTTCATAAGTTTCTTTAATATTTCCTAGTTCTTTATATATATTTTTAATTATAGTATTAAGTCTAGAGATTTTTTCTCCAATGAATCCAATATTATCTTCATATTTCTTTTTTGATATTCTTTCTTTATCAAAGTCTCCATAAAGACTTTCAAAGTAATCAGCCATTGTTTTTAAATCAAATATTGAATCTTCTAAATCAAGAGATTTTAATCTTGATAATATATCTTCTAGTTTTAAATTTGATGCTTCTATATTATATTCTAGTTTTAAGTACTCTAGATTAAATCCATCTTTTATCATTTTTTCATAATATTTTTTAACGTCATTTATCTTTTTAGGTATTACTGTTACCCCTAGTAATAATATAGTTGGAGATTCTTCTATTACAACTTTCATGTTATTTATTAAATCATTTAATCCTTTAACTATTTTTCCAACTTCTTCATATTCATTTTTTTCCATAGATGACTCAAAAGCTCCAAATAATTTATCTATGTTTATAAGCCCTTTAGAGATGCTTTCTGTTATTCCTTTATAATTATCTGGTGAGTTATTATATTTATTTACTATTTCTCTATATATACCCTTTAATTTTGTAACTGCTGTACGATTTCTTTCTTCACTTAATGTTATTACTCTTATCTGATCTAATAATATATTTATTTTAGTTTTAGCATAATTTATATCAAGTTCAGTTGATGCGATAAGGTATGATGATTCTTTAAAGTTCTTTTCTTCTATTAATGCACTTATTTCTAATATCCTATCTGTTATTAAAGGAATTTCTTTATCTTTAATTACATTAAATCTATTTCTCCATTCATCTCTTTTTTTAGATAATTTATCATTATTAACTAAACTATCTAGTTTACTAAGTTCTGTTAATATTGAAGAAGAAATTAACATATTTTTTTGAGTTTCTATGTTTAATAGTTCTTTCTCTAAGTGTTTCTTTTCATGATTTCTTATAAAAAAGTGTACAAATATGATAGTGCCTATTCCTATTATTCCTACTGTTGTAAGAACTAATATCATTGTTCCTGTTGTCACTTTACTTCACCTACTTTGTATATATATTTTAACACACCTCAGTATTATTTAAAAGAGCATTTGTTATCTTACACTCTTATATTGCTCATTATATTAGTTTTTAAGTCAATAAAAAAATATTAAGTTTTACCTTAATATTTATTTTATTATCTATTATAGTATTCTACTATAAATGATTCATTAATATCTGGATTTAATTCTTCTCTTAATGGAAGTCTTGTATAAGTTCCTACTTTTTTCTTATCATCCCATGAAACGAACGCAACTCTAGATGTAGTAGCTTCTAAACATTCTTTAATAACTGGATGATTAGTGCTCTTCTCTTTAAGTGTAATTTCGTCTCCAACCTTACATCTGTAAGATGGAATATCAACACTTTTACCATTAACTAAAATGTGTCCATGATTAACTATTTGTCTTGAAGCTCTTCTAGTTTTAGCCATACCTAAACGATATACTAAGTTATCTAGACGACTTTCTAAAAGTACAAGTAAGTTATATCCTTGAATACCTTGCATTTTACTAGCTTCATTAAAAGTTTTTTTAAATTGCTTTTCATTAAGTCCGTACATGATTCTAGCTTTTTGTTTTTCTTGTAATTGGATTCCGTATTCACTAAGTTTCTTTCTGCTAGTTCCATGTTGTCCTGGAGCGGAAGGTTTCTTAGCTAATTCTTTACCATTTTCAAGAGTAGAGAAACCAAGTCTTCTTGATTTTCTATAAGATGGTCCTGTGTATCTTGACATATTTCTTTCCTCCTTTTCTTGCATTTTGCAAACAAAGGCTTAGTTGTTATTCTCATCTATAGGGTGTTTTATATTAATATTTTCACTTGAGCTCGTTACTAATATACTTAAGAATTTCTTCCTAGGTTACAAACGCGTTATAGAATAAATAACACTGCCACTTGAATACTTAATAAAGTATACACAATAAATGTATAAAAATCAATGTTTATTGTGTATTATAGAGAAAAAAAACAAGATTTAATTAAAATCTTGTTTAAATATCTCTATTCTTTAAGAATGGTGGAAGATCATCAAAACCTGTATCATCATCTTCACTTATCATTGTACTTCTTCCACTTGGTTCAACATATGACTGATATAAAGGTTCACTATCATTTTCAAATCCTGTAGCGATTACAGTTACTATTGCTTCATCAGTTAATGCTTCGTTTATAACTGCTCCAAATATAATATTTACATCTGTATTAGCAGCTGCTCTTATAACATCTGCAGCATCTTCTGCTTCAAATAATGTTAAATTATTTCCTCCAGTTATATTTATAATACAATCAGTAGCTCCACTTATAGTTGTTTCAAGTAATGGACTTGATACAGCTTGTTTAGCAGCTTCTATTGCTCTGTTTTCTCCAAAGCCAACTCCTATACCAATTAGAGCTTGTCCTCTGCCTTTCATTATTGCTTTTACATCAGCGAAGTCTAAGTTTACTAATCCTGGAACACTTATAAGATCAGAAATTGATTGTACTCCTAAACGAAGAACATTATCTACTTCTCTAAATGCATCCATCATTGGTGTTGATTTATCTATTAAGTCTCTTAATCTATCATTTGGTATAACTACTAATGTATCAACATGTTTCTTGAGTTCATCAAGTCCCATAAGTGCATGATCCATTCTTTTCTTTCCTTCAAACTTAAATGGTTTAGTAACTATCGCTACTGTTAAGCATCCTAATCCTTGAGCTATTTCAGCGATTACTGGTGCTGCTCCAGTTCCAGTCCCTCCACCAAGACCACAAGTTACGAAAACCATATCTGCACCTCTTAGTGCATCTTCAATATCTTCTTTACTTTCTAAGGCAGCATTTCTTCCTACTTCAGGATCAGCTCCTGCACCTAGACCATCAGTTATACTTGTTCCTATTTGTAGTTTATGTTCAGCTTTAGAAGCATTAAGTACTTGTAAGTCAGTATTCGCTACTATAAACTCTACTCCTTTTAGTCCAGAGTCAATCATACGGTTAACTGCATTACAGCCTCCGCCTCCAATACCAATTACTTTAATACTAGCGATCTGATCCATTGTTGGTGTATTATCTTGCATTTATTTCACTCCTTAATTATCAAAAAAATATCCATATATTTTTCCGAGTAAATTATTATTTATTTTTTTCTTAACTGTGAAGAGTTCTTTTTCTTTTTCTTCATCTACAGTACTCGCTACTGCATTTCTGAATTTCAACTTATTGTAGTAATATTTAATTAGTCCTAAGACTGTAGTATATTCCCTACTTCTACACCCAATAGTATCTTCTTTTACTATAGGATATTTTCCTGGAAATACTTCTTCATATGTATAAGAGAAATCTTCTATCTCTGTAGTTCCTCCTGTAGTAATTATATAACTTATTTCTTTGTTTGTTAAGCGATTTATCTCTTTTTTGGAAACTTCCAATATTTCCCTTAATCTATTGTATACAATTTCACTAAGCTCATATTGATTTATTTTAACGGTTTCATTATCTTTTGTCAACTCATCTTCACTAGAAGATGTAGAAGCATTCTTTTTTGAACCTAATGCAAATTTCTCTTTTAGTCTAACTGCATCTTTTCTACTTAAGTTATAAACATAGGCAATATCTCTATCTATATTCCTTCCTCCTACGTTTAAAACTGAACTAGCTGTTAATACTCCTTTATTTATAATACTTATTTCTGTTTTATATGCACCTATATTAATTACACATCCTAGTGTTTCATCATATATAGGTTTCTTTAGTTCTGTATAGTCTGCTAAAGAGTTAAAGTTTATATCTGCAACACTTACTCCTATACTTTCAAGTAAACTTAATAATGGATATACGTTCTTTCTAGGAGATAAGGCAAGTATTGCACTTAATGATAGTCTAGATCCTACTAAACCTTTAGGATCTTCAACTATTTTTTCATTATCTATTATATATTCTACTGGCATTACAGTAATTAATTCTTTATTTGATGGAACTTTATTATAAACACAAGCTTGAAGAGCTCTTACTATATCCTCTCCATGTATTATTTTACTTTCTCCAGTAATTGTAGTATATCCATCAACCGCTATAAACTCTATTTCTTCAGATGGAACTGACATTACTACTTTATCTATTTTAGAACCTAATTCTTCACTAGCTCTTTTAAATAAAGAAGTTAAAGATTTTAATGCTTCTTCAGGATTAATTACTAAACCATTTTTTATTCCTTTACTACGTTCTATACAACTTACTAATACATTAAGTTCTTCTTTATACATTTCTCCTACTACTAATTTCATAGAATAGGACCCAATATCAAGTGCAGTTATTATTTGTTTCATATTTTTCCCTCTAGTCTCTTATAAATATTATTATAACAAAAACAGATGTATTTTAAAAGAGAAACAAAAAAGAAAATAATTTTAATTACTTTCTTTTCATTTCTAATTTTTTAACTCTAGCTATTATATCAGTTGTACTTTCTAAAAATAATTCATTTTCTTTTTCTAAAGTTAACATTTCACATTTATCAATCAATGAAAACATTTCTCTTCTTAAATCATTATTCTGTACATGAGATAATATAAAATTATATCTTTGGTTATCAAGAGCACATATATAAGGAGAAACTGCAAGGGATACTAAACTATAACTTAAATCTATTACATCTTTAGGTTTCCTTATATGTAGAAGTTTTAAATTAGATAAAGCTATTCCAATTTTAATATCATTTGATAGAAATAATGAACTATCTTCTATTTTCTTTTTATTTGATGAATCTATTAAAGGATACGCTACTAATAACTCTTTTTCACTTTCTATAAGTCTTGAATTATTTTCTTTAGATATTAAATTATATATAAAATCCCAATAGCTAGGATTTCTTACATCTAATACATCTCCATCATAAAGTATTTCACAAATATTCATCATTTGATCATATGAAAGAGAAGATTCATTCTCTAAAATCTTATTAAATACTTTTAACATTTCATTACTTCTTTTAACAAATGAACTTTGAAGTAAAAAGTCTGTATCATTTGATAACTCTTCTACTAAATTAATAAATGCATTATCATCTGCTTTTCTAAGTATTTTTATTATTTCTTTAAAGAATTTTGTTCTTTTAACTAAATCTTCATTTTTAGATAATTCAACTATAGAAGAAGCTGCATCTTCATTTTTTGCATATGCATATCCTTCTAATATTTCTTTACATATTGACTTATTCTGTTTAATACACATAAATAAGCTTTCTATATCAAATCTCTCTATATCTATATGTCTTAAAACATTACAGAAACTTTCAGTTAAATTATCAGATAATAAACATAATTCTATTTCTTCATCATTCTCTATATTACCCATTATTAAAATAGTGTTTTTAATACTTTCATTTCTCATTAATCCTAAACTAAAATTATCTTCTAGTTCTTTTATCTTTTCTTGGTTTAACATAGTAGTTAAATCATAATACACATAATCTTTTTCCATAAGTTTTTCTCCTTAATAATTATTTTCTTTTAAGTTTTAGATTTATTATTTCTTGTTTCATATGATCATGTTTTATTAAGACTTCTAATACATCATTGTATTTTAATTCATTAAGTATTGTATCTATTTCTTCTTCACTTAAAGGAAATAATACATTTACATAATGAATATAATCACTATCTGATAAAGATATAAGATAAGGACTAAAGATTATCTTTTCTTTATAACTGTCTTCTTCTGTTTCAATTCTTAAAATAAAATTATAAGCTGCATTTAACTTTATAGAAGACATTTCTACATTTCTTTCACTTGCATACCTATTTCTATATTCTTGTGAAAGATTTGGATTTGTTAAAACTTTTATTTGCTTAATAGAATTTTCTCTTGTATTATCTTCCATCATTTTATCATATCCTTTTTGATATAATGAAATGTTTTTTAGAAAATCTATATTTGTAAATAATTCTTTTATAAGACTTAATTTACTTTTATCTATTTCTTTAGTTTCTAATATTTGTTTAATTATATTAAATAAAGCTGGGTCATAATATTTATCAAAATCAGGAAGTGTTAAAGTTTCTTTATTAGATGCTATAACACAAGATGCATCTATATTTTCTTTATTCTCTACCCATTGCATTAATGCTATTATACTATATAAGAAGTGTTGATGAGATAATAACTCATCACTTTCAGCTAAAGAAGAGACACCTTTATATCCATTCACTGATGTACTTCTTTTTATAGAATCAATTATTTCATATATAGCATAATTTTTACTTCTTGCACAACCACTAATACATTCAAACTTTTCTTTATCAACTAAAGATAAAGTATTCATGAATTTTTCAAATAAATAATCATCAACACTACATTTAGAAAGTTCTAAAGCAACTGAAAATATCTTATCTTCATACCCTTTATTATCTTTTTCAATCGCTTTTAAAAAACTAAAAAAACATTTATTATTTAATGAACATATATGTTCATTAAATAAATACTTTAATAATTTATCTTTCTTTTTTGAAGAAATTATTAAATCTATTTCTGAATCATTTAAATTATAAATATAATTAAATATTGCTTTATTACTTAAACTTTCCTTTTGTTCTTCATTTAAACACATATATATTTTATATAAATTATCTTGTGACATTAATATCACTCCTTATAAGTTTATTATTATAGCATCAAGTTAGTATATTTTCAATTAATAACAAACTATAACATTTAAATTAAACTATATAATATTTTCTCTTTATTGAACACTTATATCCATCTAGGAATATATATATTCCTAGTATAACTCTCTTCATAATTATTAAAAATCTCAATTATCTTATTAACAATATAAGTAACACTATCTTTAATAGAAGTCTTAACTCTAATATCATCAATCCTTTTAACTAACTCTTTCCTAAAAGATAAATCATTAATATACTTATTCATTATAATATCCAAAGTCTTAAGCTTAGTCTTTTGACTACTAGAAGATAAATCTATAGAAAATACAAATTCTTCATAAAGCTTAATAAGTTTTTCACTAACCTTATCACCCTCATAAAACTCCATATTAACTATTTTAAGATAATTAGGAGCGAACTCTAATATATCTTTATTATTACTATACTTATTCATTAAACTACTCTCTTTCCTTCTAAAAACCATTATATAACATAATTAAAATCAAAACAATTTAATAATATCAGATAAAGTAACAAAAATAACAAGAATAATTAAAAGAATAAACCCAGCTGTATTTAAATAAGACTCAAACTTAGGATTAATTTTCTTTCTTCTAAGCCTTTCAATAGTAACTATAAGTATTCTACCACCATCAAATACAGGTATTGGAATTAAATTAAGAATACCAACATTCAAACTCAAATAAGCTGTTAAATAAATAAGATTTTCAAAACCACTAGACTTAACTTGATCTATGACATTAAATACCCCAATAGGACCACTTAAATTATCTAAACCTAACTTACCAGTAAATAATCTACCTAAAATATTAAATAAAGAACTAGTCATCTTACCAAAACCAGTAAAAGAATACTTTAAAGAACTAACAAACCCATAATACTTCTTAGTAGAAGCTCCTATACCAAAAGTACGAACCTCTTTATCATCCTCTACTTTAACTTTAGGAATAATATTAATAACTTGCTTCTTATTATCTCTTTCTATTTCAAAATCAAAACTATCAGTACTCTTATCATATTGAATAATTAAAATAACATCATCCCAAGAAGATACTTTCTTATTATTAATACTTAAAATTAAATCATCTTTTTTAAGCCCTGAATTATAAGCACTAGAATTTTCTTGAACTAAACCAACTACAGGTCTAAGTTCAGGAGCACCATATATTAAAGCATTTATAAATAATAATACAATAGTTAATATAAAATTAAATAAAATACCCATAAATAATACTAAAAGCTTTCTAGGGAAACTCTTATTTTCTAGAATTTGATCTTTTCTTAACTTAGTCCCTTCTATTTCCTCGTTAGCCATAGAAACAAAACCACCTATAGGAAAAAGTCTAAGATTATATTCAATACCATCCTTTTTAGACTTATGAGATAAAATCTTAGGACCCATACCAATACTAAACTCACTAATAAATATACCTTGTCTCTTCGCAGCTATAAAATGACCAAACTCATGAATAACAACAATAAGACCTAAAATCAATATCAATATTAATAAAGTAACTATAAAATTCATAACCAAAACACTCCTTTTCTTATATAAAACTCATTAGAAAACTAAACGCTAACATAACAAATAAAATACTATCTAACCTATCTATTATACCACCATGCCCTGGCATTATATTAGAAAAATCTTTAACTTTATAATACCTCTTAATACAACTACAAACTAAATCCCCTAATTGACTAATAATAGATAAAGCACTCACAACTGCGATAAGCACTATAATATTAGAAGAATAATCAAACGCAGTGACATAAAAACAAGTACAAATGAAAGTACTAAAAAGAACTCCTCCAATAAAACCTTCCCAGGTTTTATTAGGAGAAATACTCTTACATAACTTATGCTTACCAATTAAACTACCAGTAATAAAAGAAAAAGTATCAGTAAGTAAAGATACTAAAATAAGAATAATAAGATAATCTATATCATAAATTCTAATAGTAATTAAATAACTAAAAGCTAACCCTAAAAAGAATAAAGTTCCAATACTAAATAAAGCATCACTTATATTATATAACTTACTCTTAGAATACATAACTAGAGGTAACAAATGAAGAAATATAATAAAAGTTATAACCCTATAATCTAAATACTCATACATAGAATTACTAATAATTAACAAAACTAAAGATAAAACACTAAGAAACTTAATAACCTTAGGAATATCTTTTTCCTTTTCCTTTAAACCCATAAGTTCCCTAAAAGCAAGAACAGCTAAAACACATACCCCTATATAATAAGGAATACCTCCTACTATAATTAAAGGAATAACTATAATTAAAGCTATTAAACCACTAATAATTCTTTTCTTCATACATATCCTTTCAAACACTTACATATTCTAAATATTATACTCCATATAGATTAAAATAACTTCTATATATACTAACTATCTATTATATAAATCACTGTATAAAGTACCTAAAAACATCTTAAATTCAATTTTACGCTTCGCGTAAAATAGGTCCTAGGTCAAGTAATTATATATCTTTTCATCTATTTTTATTCTCAAAACTTTTATCCATAAATGGCTAAAAG
>JAVXDN010000019.1:0-13956 GCA_036658935.1 Bacilli bacterium
ATAGGAGGTATTAATATAGTTCTTCTTTTAGTACTATGTTTAATATTTAGAACATCCCCAAGTATATCAAGTATTATCTATTATTTATTATTACTTATTTCAAGTGTTTTAGGAGGTATTATAGGAAAGAATACAAAAAAAGAGAAACTTAATTCCCTTTAGTAATTAATTTATATTCAGGATAAGATACATAAGAACTTATATCAAAGTTCTTTTTTGTTTTAGGATTTATTAAATCTTTTATATATCCTTTTTGTTTTAGATGGGTTAAATAATTATCTTCTTTATTACATTTATTATCGCTTATACATCTTTTAGTATTTTTAATAATATTAACTTCTACAAAATTATATTCTTTTTCTATATTTATATTTATTATATGAATTATAGAAGTAATAAATATTATAATTATTATACCAATTGCAGTAACTATAAAAGCAAGTTTTCTTTTATCCATATTAACCTCTATATCTTTTAATAAATTCATCTCTAAAAGCTAGTAAGTTGTCATTTTTTATAGCAACTCTTATATCTTCCATTTCTTTAAGTAAAAATCTAACATTATGTATAGATAAAAGTCTAGCTCCAAAAGATTCATCTGATACTATTAAATGTCTAATATAAGCTTTTGTAAAGAACTTACAAGTATAACAGTCACATTCTTCTTCAATAGGAGTGAAATCATCTTTAAATTTATTATTCTTAATATTAATTTTACCATCTCTAGTAAAAGCATGACCATGTCTAGCTAAACGAGTTGGAAGAACACAATCCATTATATCTACTCCCCTAAGTACTGCTTCTATTATATCAATAGGTTCCCCTACTCCCATTAAATATCTAAGTTTATCTTTTGGTAAATAAGGAATAGTATAATCTATCATTTTATACTTAGTTATATTATCTTCTCCAACACTAACTCCACCTATAGAATAACCATCAAAACCAATATTTACAGTTTCTATTGCACTCTTTTTTCTTAAATCTGGATATTCTCCACCTTGTACAATTCCAAATAAAGCTTGATTTGAATTATTATGAACGTCTTTTCCTCTCTTAGCCCATCTTAAAGTTCTATTTATACTATTTTCCATATATTCATGAGTTACAGGAAATGGAGGACATTCATCAAAACTCATAATAATATCAGCTCCTAATTTATTTTGTATTTCAATACTCTTTTCAGGAGTTAAAAATAATTTGTCTCCATTTAAATGATTTTTAAATATAACTCCTTCTTCACTAATATCTTTCTTTTTAGCTAAAGAAAATACTTGAAAACCTCCACAGTCTGTAAGCATAGGACCATATTTATACGCAGTAAAATTATGTAATCCACCAGCTTGTTTTACTATATCTTCTCCTGGTCTTAACCATAAATGATAAGTATTAGCAAGAATTACATTACTTCCCATATCTCTTAATTCTTGAGGAGACAAAGTTTTAACAGTCGCTTGTGTTCCTACAGGCATAAACATAGGAGTAATACTTTTACCCCAAACTGTTTCAAATTCACCTAATCTAGCTTCACAATCTTTTTCATTTTTATTTACTTTAAATTTTAAGTCCATATTTTTCACCTGTTAAAATTATATCATGAATATCATTTTACATAAATGATAAAAAATCTAAGTATTAAAAAAAGAAACTAATTATTAATTTCTTTTAACTTATCTTTTATAAGAGTAAGAAGAATATCTTGTTCATTAATACCCATAGTTCTATTTAAACTTTTAAATCCAGGTACACCATTAACTTCACAAATATAATATTCATGATCATCTCCTAATAATATATCAACTCCACATATATCCATATTAGATGCATGAGCTGCCTTTAAAGCGATATCTTCTACACGTTTATCATACTCAAACTTAATAGCTTCTCCTCCACGAGCTAAATTACTTCTAAAGTCTCCATTACTTTTTCTTATCGCTGCACCTATATATTTTCCACCTATAACATACGCTCTAATATCCATTCCATAAGATGCTTTTAAATATTCTTGACATAAGACTTTACCTTCATATTTTTTAACTATTCTATTAAACTCATCTTCATTATCTACTAAAAACACATGTTTACCTTGAGAACCATAAATCCATTTCATAACAAATTTATTTCCAAGTATTGAACAAGCATCTTTATATTTAATATTAGATAAATTCTTTTTAGGAACTATATATATAGTTTTTGGAGTATTAACATGATTACTCGCTAACATCTGATGAATCTTCATCTTATTTCTAGCATCAATTAAAGATTGAATATTATTATATACTTTCGCTCCCATAAGTTCTAATTGTCTTCCTAGATATATCTCATATCTTCTCATAACTACAACTTTAGGAACACTTTTAACTTCTTCGTTATCATAATATAAAGTATTTTCTTTTCCACTAACTACAATAAACTTATGTGAAGAATATACTTCTAAATTAAATCCATATTCATCATGTGCCTTTTTAATAATCTTATCTATATATCCGTTCTCTTTCTTCTTATCATATACATTTCCTGAATAAAACAACCAAGCATCTACATTATTTTTCATTTTATTCTCCTCCTATTAAATCCTTAATTTCTTTAGTGACTTTTATTATCTTTGGACCTTTTTTAGTAAATCTAATTATTAATAGATTTTCATTTAAACTATTTTTAATATCTTTTCCATTATTATTCTGAAAAGTCTCACTTAATATCTGTTTAATCTTTTTAGTATGTTTGATTTCTTTAACATTAGGTAATTTATCAGGAAATAAAGCATTGATAATATCCTTTATAATTGTTTCTAAAGACTTAGAATTAAGAGAAACTTTAATATTCCTAACCTCAACTAATTTTTTATTTAAATAGTTAACTCCTATATATTTACCACTCACTTCATGTTGAAAATCTAAATATTCTTTAAAACTAAACTCATAATGTGTTCTTTTATATACATTTTCTTCGAAATATTGAGACTTTTGATTAATTAAAGTCATTAATCTTTGATGAGAAGACTCCATATCTTCTATATCAAATTGATTAAAATTAAGATGAATTCCACAATTATATTGTGAAGATATAACTATACTATTATCTGAAAAATCAATAATTTTCTTTAAAGTTCTATATATTTTAATAGCTTTCTTTATAGACATAGGATCAAGTACTATTTCAAAACTATAGTCCCCAAGTATTGTTCCATCTTTTACAAAATATCCATTGTTTCCAACTAATTCTTTAATCTTTTTAAGTAAAGTTCTTATAAAAGTATATCTTTCTCTTTTAAATATAACTGCTACTTCTATTTCAAATCCTACATAATTAAACTTAACTGGAGGGATTACCCTATCATACCCATAATTAGGTTTAATATCTAATAAATCATCATATCTAGATGCATAATCAAATAAATCATCCATAATATTAATTCCTTTCTAAAAGTTCTATAACTTTAATAAGAGTTTTAATAGTTTTATTAAAACTTTTAGGTCTTCTTAACATCTTTCTATAATTTTTAGAAATTTCTAGTTGTATAGCTTTTACATTACATTCAGTAGATACAAAATAAGATAAAGTATTTTCTCCTGCTTTATAGATTTTATCTATAACCGTTTCTTTAGATAAATTATTCTTAAATATAGAAGTAATATTATTAATAATTTCCTTATCATTAAAAACATTTTTATATTTATTAGTTCCTATTATTAAGTCATACTTATACTTATTATCTATTCCATGAAGGTCTATAAAATACTTAATATTATTACTTTTAATTATATTTTTAACTTCTTCTCTATAACTTAAATTTGAATTATAGTTAGCATCATCCATATTATTTTTATAAGTATAAATTATATTACATGAAGTATACTTATATAATATTTTAGCTATATTCGATGTATTTAACTCTTGTACTTTTTCTTTTTCATCTCTTATATGTTTAAATGCATGAGGTACACTTATTAAAATATTATTACTTCCATTATATACTTTATATCCTTTAGATTTTATATCTGGGGTTAAAGTATTAAAGCTTCTTAATATCTTTTTATATTCGGGGGTATGCTTTACATAATTATTTGGTTTAATAAACATAGCATCTCCAAATGAGAAAAATCTATATTTTTCTTTAACTGCTTCTTGATAAGATAATAATATATTTTTTCTTCCAGCTAGACATGAAACTAACATAATTAAAGTACTCTTAGGTAAATGAAAATTAGTAATAAGTCCATCTATACTTTTAATTTTATAAGGAGGATATAAGAAAATACTTGTATCTTTTGTAGCTTCACAAAACTTACCAAACTCTGTGTAATTAGCTTCTAATGTTCTAAGAGAAGTAGTCCCTACAGATATTATCCTTCTTCCTTCATCTTTAGCTTTATTAAGTCTATCCGCTACATATTTTGTAACTATATACTTTTCACTATGCATCTCATGTTTAGATATATCTTTTTCACTAACTGGTCTAAAAGTTCCTATCCCTACATGAAGAGTTACAAATAATATCTCAACTCCTTTTTCTTCTAAAGACTTAAGAATCTCATCAGTAAAATGAAGTCCTGCTGTAGGAGCAGCAGCACTACCTTCAAACTTAGCATAAACTGTTTGATATCTATTTTGATCTTTAAGAGTTTCATGAATATAAGGAGGTAAAGGCATTAAACCTATTTTATCTAGAATTTCATGAAATATTCCTTTATAAGTAAAAGTAATATGAGTTATTCCATCATTTAAAACATTAACTACTTCACCTTTCATTAAATTATTAAAATTAAGAATAGTACCAACTTTTACTCTCTTTTGTGGTTTAACTAAACATTCATAAGTATCAGGATTTATTTCATGAAGAAGTAATACTTCAATATTAGCATTTGTTTGTTCTTTTATTCCATAAATTCTACCAGGAATTACTTTAGTATCATTAAGAACTAAAACATCTCCCTTATGTAAATAAGAAACTATATTATAAAACATTTTGTGTTTTATTTTCCCTGTATCTCTATCTAGTACTAATAGTCTAGAATCGCTTCTATTTTCTAAAGGTTTTTGAGCGATTAACTCTTCAGGTAAATTATAATTATATTGTTCTATATCATTCATATTTTTAGCCCCTTTTTTTCAAGTGAAAATATTATACCTTTTAAGTATACAGTTTGTCTAGTTAAAATAAGTAATAATATCACATAAAATAAAGTTTACTACAAATAATAAATATTATCTATATATAAAAAAATATATTTAAAAATTTTATAATAACTAGATACGATATTTCTTGCTTATTCATGAGATTTATGTTATATTTAGTCGTCGGGTAAAATAAGACTAAATATAAATAGCAAGATTTATAAGAAAAGAGAATAAAAATGGATAATGGATTTAAAGAACTAGGCTTAAATGATGATATATTAAAATCAATAGAAAAACTTGGATATACGTCACCTAGTAAAATACAAACAGGAATAATTCCTTTAATATTAGAAGGAAATGATTGTTTAGGACAAGCTCAAACAGGTACTGGAAAGACTTTAGCATATGCTGCATCTATTCTATCATTGATGAATAATTCTTCTACTGTACAAGCTTTAATACTAACCCCTACTCGTGAACTAGCTTTACAAGTAAGTGAAGAATTTGATGGACTTGATAAATATAGTACATCTAAAGTATTAGCTGTTTATGGTGGAACTCCTATAGATACACAAATAAGAGCATTAAAACGTGGAGTTAATATAGTAGTTGGAACTCCAGGAAGAGTTATGGATTTAATTAAAAGAAGACTATTAAAATTAGACAATCTTCGTTTCTTTGTTTTAGATGAAGCGGATGAAATGTTAGATATGGGTTTTGAAGAAGATATTAAATCAATATTTGAAGGAACAAAAGAAGAAAAGCAAGTATTATTATTTTCAGCTACTATGCCATCTAAGATTAAAGCAATATCAAAAAAATATATGAGACCTAATTTTAAAATAGTAAGTATTGAAGAAAAAAGTAAAACAAGTATTAATGTAACTCAAAACTATTGTATAGTAGATGCTAAAAGTAAGAATGAAGCATTATTTAGAATACTTGATTATAAGGAACCTAAACTTTCTATAATATTTTGTAATACTAAAAAAGATGTAGATGATTTACTTAGTGAAATGACATTACGTAAATATAGTGCAGAAGCTATGCATGGAGATGTAACTCAAGCTATGCGTATTAAAACATTAGATAGATTTAAAAAAGGGAGTTTTACATATTTAATAGCAACAGATGTCGCTGCAAGAGGAATACATGTAGAAAATATAGACTTAATTATAAATTATCGTTTACCACAAGATGTTGAATCATATATTCATAGAATTGGAAGAACTGGAAGAGCATCTTCTACAGGAGAAGCTATAAGTTTAATTAGTTCTAGAGATATAAGAGCAATTAAATTAATAGAAGATACAGCTTCATGTACTATAAATAAAATGTCTGTTCCAACTAAAGAAGATATTTTAGCTGTTAAAAAGGGAGATATAGATAAGAATATTCAAGAATATATACAAGAAGGAAATAACTTAGAATATTTAGAATCAATTAAAGAACTAAATAAAGAACAACTTCTTAGTTTATGCTCTACTCTACTTAAAAAAGTAGCTACTAAAAACTTAGGGTCTGATTTTGGTATAAATGTTTCTTCTCCTAATATAAAAGAAGAAAGAAATAATAGATCAAGAAAAAGTAATTCTAGAAATGGATTTACTAGAGTATTTATTACAGCAGGATCTATTGATAAAATAAATAGAGGATCTTTAATTCATTTCTTAAAAGATTATAGTAAAATTAGAGAAGAAGATATCGCTGATATAGAAATAATGCAAAAATTTACTTTTGCTAGTATTAATGAAAAAGTAGTAGATAAAGTTATAGCGACTACTTATAATAAAAAATTAGATAAAAGAGTTATAAGAATAGAGAAAGCAAATAAATAACAGAAATTATTTCTGTTTTTTATTTGATATATATTTTTGATTAGAAGCCTTAGGAGAAGTTTTATTTGTATATTCTAATAAGCCAGATTTTATTAACGGTTTTAATATAGATGAAGTAATGTAAGTTCTAGAATTTAAATTTAAAAATTTAGCAATCTCATTCATAGACCTAGATTTAGAACAATATTTTATTAAAAGTTTTTGATAACTATTAACACTATTATATATTATAATTTTATTTAAGACTTCACCTGTAAAATGAGTATCGACTTCACCTGTAAAATTAGCATCGACTTCACCTGTATTATTATTTTTAAAATATGGATTTTTGTTTAATTCACGGGGATTTTTAGTATCGACTTCACCTGTAAAATTAGCATCGACTTCACCTGTAAAATTAGCATCGACTTCACCTGTATTTATGTTATTATTAAGTAGTTTATTATTCGCAAATAAAGTAATTTTAAACGAACAATCATCTTCAAAAAACACAGGATTATTTAATCCTTGCTTTTGCATTTCTAATTTTATAACTTTAATTCCAGTGTGTCTATTTTCTACTAAATCTCCTTTTTCTTCTAATATTCTAACTATATTTTTGTTGCGTACTTCCATAACTTTATTTGTTCCTAAATCACATAATTTATTCTTTCCATACAATTTACCTGGACTTTGAATTTCAATTCTATTATCAAACTTATAAACAGTAATAAATGCGCTGTTTATATATGAACTATAATCTCTATGAATCAAAGCATTCATAATAGATTCTTTTAAAGCTAACATTGGAAATTCCGAAATATTTTTTCTAATACCTGTTTCTGTACTAATAACAACCATGTTTTTCATATTAATTCTTAAAAAAGCTAATGATGATTCTAGCATCTCTTCAATTGTACCCTCTATTCTTCTATTATCATCAAATCTTTGACCTAAATCTCCTAAATCACCAACTTGATTTCCAGGAAATACAGTACATGCTAAAAAGCATTGTGGAAAAAAATGTTGTGGATCAACAGCAAATAGCATTACTCCAGCTATAGTAGCATTCCATCTTCCTTTATAAAATTTAATAATTCCACAACTTTCTAAGATTGAAGTTTTATTTAATTTAATAAAATTAGGTTTAATTTTTTTAATATGTTTAACAAAATTATTTATAGAAACTTCATTTAGTTTATCTAAGTAAGCACCTTCAACAATTTTAATATCTTCTTGAACACTCATATCATAGCTAATATAATTATTTATTTCATATTCAGATAAATGATCGTCTCTATCACCAATTCTTATATATGATCCTTTATAAATTCCTAACGGTTTATAAAAACAAGGTTTCATTGATTGCTTAATTTCTTTTATTTTAATTGCCAATATATTTTTTTCTTCAAACGTCATTATTAGTAGTTCAAATCTTATTTTCGGAAAAATTGTATCGTTAATAAAAGTAGTTAATTTTTTTTGCATATCATTAACATTATATACACCCTCAACCAAAAAGTCTTTGTTTTCGTTAATTCCAAATATTATTATTCCTCCATCTGTATTAGAAAAACTTGAAATAGTATCATAACATTTTTTAGAAAATCCTTCCTTAGCAGATTTAATTTCAATGTTGTTTGTTTCTGATTTAAATTTCCTTATTAATTTAATTGAATTTCTTACTTCTTCTTCTGTTATTTTTATCACCTTCTACTATACTTATACTACATATAATATTAAAACACTTTTAAATATTAAAAAAAAACAATTAGTTATTTTTAACTATGTTTAATTTTTCTAATATCATATCTTTACTTTGAAATCCTATAGTTTTTTCTATAGCTTGTCCATCTTTAAAGAATACCAATGTTGGTATATTCATTACAGAGTATTTAGAAGCTTCTTCACTATGAGTATCTACATTTACCTTAACTATATTAGTTGTGCCTTCTAACTCTTCTAAAACAGGCCCTAACATCTTACAAGGACCACACCATTCAGCAAAGAAATCAACTATCCATATTCCTTCATTAATTACAGTACTTAATTCTTCATTACTTTCTAATATTTTCATTACTTTCCTCCATATTTTTCTATTAATGTATCAATTCCATTAATTTTTATTTTATTTTTATCTTTTAAAACTTTAACTGAATCTACTGTAATAACTTCATACTTCATTAAAGTATCTAAAGTTTCATAATTAAATTCATTATTATTACCCATTACATTATATTTATCTTTGAGTATTGTTATTTCATCCATAGCTTTTTTAGTCTTTTCAACTAGAACATTAAGTCCTGGTGTCTTGGTTAACATAAACTCAGAAATTTTACTATTCTTAATTCCTTTAATTCCAAATAAAGGTTGAGATAAGAAAAATAATATAATAAACATAATTAAATAAGCTTCAAGAAATCCAAATACAGCGCCTAGAACTTTAGAAACAAATCCTAAAACTATTGTAATATCTAATGCTTTTTCTAGTATACCACTCATTTTAACTAAAATACGAACTAATATAGATAAGATACTCGCTACTAATAAAAATGCTATTAATTCATAAAGAAGTATATTAATTACTGATACTCCACTAAAAGGACCTTTAAAACTAAAGAATGGTAAATATGTATAAAAAAGTTTAGCGACTGGATTTTTAAGGTAAAATGCTATAACTATTACTACTATAGTTCCAGCTAAGGCTACTGAACTTTTAATTATTCCTTTTTTTAATCCACCTATTATGCCACATACTGCACCTATTATAATAATTGCATCTAAAATATTCATAATAACGTTTCTCCTCTACTCTTTTCATTATATTATATACTTAGTGAAAAATAAAGGAAATTATGCTAAAATACACTTAAGAAGAAAAAATAAATTTAAAGGAGATAATAATAATATGACAATAAGTTTTAAAGTAAGTGATAATGTAGCTAAAAAAATGATTAAGTATTTTGAAGATAAAAGAAGACCTAAAACTCCAGCATATGCTGTATTTCAAGCAAATGAAGAAGATACTGTAGTTACATTATATGAATCAGGTAAAGTTGTATTTCAAGGTGTAAGTGCTGATATAGATGCAAATATTTGGGCAAGCGTTGAAAAGAAACTTAATAATATAGATATAGATACTAGTGAAAAGAAAAAAGAAAAAGAAGTAATAGATAGAAGTTTATATAATTTTTCAGCTATTGGATCAGATGAGGTAGGAACTGGAGATTATTTTCTACCTATAGTAGTAGCATCATCTTTTGTATCTAAAGAAAACTTTACACTACTTGAAGATTTAAAAATAAATGATTCTAAAAAAATGACTGATGAAAAGATAAGATCTTGTGCTCCAATATTAATAGAAAAACTTCCACATTCTATAGTGATTATTACAAATAAAGAATATAATAACTATAAGAATAATGATATTAATATGAATAAGGTAAAAGCTTTATCACATAATAAAGTATTACTTGATTTAAAATCAAGTGGTGTTAAATATGAAAAGATAATAGTTGATCAGTTCTGTGTACCTGGAGTATATTATCATTATTTAAAAGATATACAACCAAAAGTCACAAATATAACTTTTTCAACTAAAGCTGAAAGTAAGAATTTATCAGTAGCTGCAGCATCTGTAATAGCAAGATATACATTCTTATTAGAAAACGACAAACTAAATAAAGAATATGGTATTACCATTCCTAAAGGAGCTGGTATTACTGTAGATAATGTTGGAGTTGAATTAGTTTCTAAATATGGAGAAAAGGTACTAGAAGATTTAAGTAAAATAAGTTTTGCTAATACTAATAAAATATTAAATAAAATAAAGAAGTAAATAATTTACTTCTTTATTTTTCACTTATATGTTTTATTTCATCAAGTATATTTAAAGCTTCTAATGGAGTTATTTCTAAAGGATTAATATCTTTTATATACTCTCTTAAGATATCTTTATTTTCAGTAACTAAATCTAAAGTATACTGTTTAACTTTAGTTTCTTTTTTAGTATCATTTTCAAATTCTTTTAATAATTCTTTAGCTCTTAATATAACTTCTTCTGGAAGAGATGCTAATTTAGCAACATTAATTCCATAACTTTTATCTACTGGTCCAGGTAAAACTTTATGTAAGAATTTAACTTCTCCCTCATCTTCTAAAATACTAACATGAACATTCTTAATCCCTTCAATAGTTTCACTCATATTAGTAAGTTCATGATAATGCGTAGAGAATAATGTCTTACATTTAATATTTGAACTAATATATTCTATAATAGATCCAGCTAAACTCATACCATCATATGTAGAAGTTCCTCTACCTAATTCATCAAATAATATTAAACTATTTTTAGTGGCATATTTTAGAGCATTAGCACTTTCTTTCATTTCTACCATAAATGTAGATTCTCCACCTACTAAATCATCACTTGCTCCAATTCTTGTAAATATTCTATCAAATATTGGTAATAAAGCACTTTGAGCTGGTACAAAACACCCTATTTGATTTAATATAACTATAATAGCAAGTTCTCTCATAAATGTAGATTTACCACTCATATTAGGTCCAGTAATAATTAATATATTATCTTCTTTTTCCATCACTACATCATTTTGTATATATTCATCTTTTATAACTTCTTCAACTACAGGATGTCTTCCATTAATTATTCTAATTGTATTATCTTGTGAAATAACTGGTTTAACAAACTTATATCTTTCGCTTATAAAACTAAGACAACTAATTACATCATAATAAGCTATTTTATCTGAAGCTTTTTGTAATTTTTCAGTATACTCTTTAGTCTTTAATTTAATATCATTAAATAAACTAACTTCTAACTTATATATTCTATCTTCTGCATTAAGTATTAAATCTTCTTTTTCTTTTAAAAGAGGACTTATATATCTTTCTCCGTTAGTAGTAGTTTGTTTTCTTTCATAATTAAACTCTTCAGGTATATTTTTTACTGAACCTTTAGATATTTCAATATAATATCCAAATACTTTATTAAATCCAATTTTTAAGTTTTTAATACCTGTTCTTTCTCTTTCTTCAGTTTCAAATTTATTTAAAAAATCTTTTCCATCTTTTCTAATACTTTTAAGTAAATCTAATTCTTTATTATAGTTCTCTTTTATAATATCTCCATCTTTTAAATTAATACTTACATCATCATTAATAGAAGATTCTAGAAGTTCTACAAGAGATTTAAAATCATCTATTTCTTCTAAACTTAAATCTTTTAAAGTATTATTAATATCAGGTATTACATTAAGAGAATTCTTAAGTTGAATTAAATCTCTTGGAGATGCTTTAGCACATGATACTCTTCCTGTTAAACGTTCAAGGTCATATATATGATATAAACTATCTCTTAAATCCCCTGCTTTCATATATTCAGTGTTAAACTTTTCTATTAAATTTTGTCTACTTTCTATTTCTTCTTTATCAATAGAAGGACTTAATATAAAAGTTTTAAGTAATCTTGATCCCATCGCTGTTTTACATTTATCTAAGAACCATAACAAACTATAAGTCTTTTCCTTACTTCTTAATGTTTCTACTAATTCTAAATTTCTTATCGCTTCTTTATCTAATATTAATCTTTTACTTAAATCTATATATTGAACATTTTGAA
The DNA here is from genome assembly GCA_036658935.1 of Bacilli bacterium. Lineage (GTDB taxonomy): Bacteria > Bacillota_I > Bacilli_A > RF39 > UBA660 > JAVXDN01. The sequence continues at coordinate 12,580 of JAVXDN010000019.1, forward strand.
TATTATCTAATTTTTTCTTTAAATTATTAGTTAAATAAGACAACAAAAGATTAGTATTATTTATTAATTTTTCATCTTTAATAGATGTAAGTTTATCTTTATAACTTACATCATCTATTATATTAAAATGACTTATATATATATGGTATTTCTCTTTTAAAATATATTCTAGTTCAGGATCAAAATTATCCTTAACTACTATTTCTTTAATATTTAAATTAACTATCTCATTAATTAATTTATCATTTTCTAATACAATAAAAGTAGTATATACTTTACCTATTAGCATATCTGCATATGAAAAAGCATAAGAATAATTTGTTTTACTAATAGAAGCTATAAAATTATAGTCTCCTGGATTAATTAAAGAAGCATTAGTATATGTACCAGGGCTTACTACTTCTGTTACTTCCCTTTTAACTAAACCTTTAGCATCTTTAGGATCTTCTACTTGATCACATACAGCGACCTTGTAACCTAAATTAATAAGCTTATTAATATATATATCAACAGAATGATAAGGCATACCAGCCATAGGAGCTTTTCTATCAAGACCACAAAACTTATCAGTAAGAGTTATACCTAACTCACGAGAACCTTTAATAGCATCATCAAAAAATAACTCAAAGAAATCTCCTACCCTATAAAATAACATAGTACCTTCATATTCTTTTTTAATCTTACAATATTCCTTCATCATAGGACTAATTCTTTTTAAGTCTTCTTCACTCAATTCCATACTATTCACCACACTTTAAGTATACAATAAAACTAGTAATATTTCTATTACTAGTTAGTTCTAATTTCATATGGACTTGATGTTGTTCCGTTTCCCTTAAGAACTTCAGTATTTGATTTGAGAGAAACAACCGGGCGGACACCTCTGACATAGTTCACGTAGATACGAGATAATGTTCCATCTAGAGCCAAATAAAGCACATCTGGTTCCTTGGAACTGAACCCATAAGGTGTAAAAGTATAATAAGATTGATTTGTGTACAAGTAGAAGTTACTATTCTTTGCTTCTACTACTCCACCTGCAAATGATGTTTCATCTGCTGTTATTAATCCTACTGGATATGTTAACTTTTTATTTCCTTTTGTTGCTGTTGTTGTTGTAAATTGATCATTTGCTTGAGAACATCTATAGTCTGGGCGTTTATTTGAGTATAATCTATATCTTCCATAACTTGTTTTGTTAGTTCCATATCCTAACTTTCCATATCCATCAGCACTCTGATCATTCATTTGTCTATTATTACAATATATTGAATCTTCAGATAAATAACTTCTTTCTTCTGTCATATTCGCTGCAAACCAATTATCTATTGTTGTTTTTATTGTACTATTATTTGTATTTGCATGTTCTGCTTCATA
>JAVXDN010000020.1:0-13592 GCA_036658935.1 Bacilli bacterium
GTAAAATATAAGAACTATGAAGATTGATCTAGTGTAAGATAGATGTCTTTAATTCTTAATATTTTACTCTTATCTAATAGTAATTATACCCCCCCCGTTTTTATTTCAAGACAAAACTTTGTTTGCATACAAAAAGGAGTGATATTTCGCTCCTTTTAATGTTCTACAAAGTTTGAATTTCTTTTATTTTATCTTGCATGTTACCTGAATGTAAGTAACTAGCACTTACTATTATATCAGTATAATCTTTAATTAATGGAATTGTTTCTTCATTCATCCCTCCATCTATACTTATTTTAGTATTAAGATTATCTTCTATTATTTTCTGTTTTAATGCTTCTAATTTATAAATTATACTTGGTTTAAATTCCTGTCCACTTTTACCTGGTTCAACACTCATTATTAATACTAAGTCTAAATATTTTAAGTATGGAAATATAAGTGATACGTTAGTATCTGGATTTATACTTATACCAGCTTTTATTCCAAAGTTCTTTATATATTCTATTGTTTTTTTTATATCTTTAACTACTTCATAATGAAATGTTATATATTCAGTATTTAAAAGAGCATAATCTTCTATATATTTTAATGGGTTATTAACCATTAGATGTACATCTAGTGGTATAGTTGTATTTAATAATAGTTTCTTTATTTCACTAAATGTATTTGTTTTATTATCTGTGAATTTCCCATCCATTATATCTACATGGATATAATTAGTTGTTGTTTTATTTATTTGTTTTATTAGTTCTGTTTGAGAATATTCTTTAGAAAGAAATGATACGCTTACTTTCATTTTTCTACCTCCTGTATTAGTTTTATATAATTATTATATCTTGAAGATAATATTTTATTTTCTTTTACTCTTCTTTTTACATCACATTCTTCTTCTTTTATATGCATACATGAAGAATATTTACAATTATATTTAAATTCTATAAATGAATCTTTTATTTGATTTTTAGTTAAGTTTAATTCTAAAGAACTAAATCCTGGTGTATCTGCAACTAATCCATTACATATTTCATGTAGTGTTACTATTCTAGTAGTATGTTTTCCTCTACCTAAAGCTTCACTTATTTCATCAGTTGCTAGATTTAAGTTCTTATCTATTCTATTAAGTAAAGTTGATTTACCTGCACCTGTTTGTCCTGTAAGAGATACAACAGAGTACATAAATTCATGTTTAATTTTATTTATTTTAGTATTTGGAAATACTTTATAACCTAGTGTTTTATAATATTTAATTATTTTTTTTATATTTTTATATTCTTTAGTTGATAGAAGATCTATTTTAGTTATTACTATTATTGGGATAATATTATTAACTTCACTTAAGCATAAGAATTTATCTAATAGATAAGAACTAAAGTCTGGTTTCTTTGCACTTATTACTATTATTAGTTTATCTATATTAGCAACTTTCGGTCTAATTAATGAGTTCTTTCTAGGTAGAATTTCTTCTATAGTAGAAGAAATTATATCTATATTAACATTATCTCCTACTACTAAATTATCTTTTATTTTTCCTCTTACTGAACAGGGAAAAACACTATTAATTGTTTTAATAGTGTAGATATCTTTATTTATTTTTATTATTTTTCCTTTAGTTAATTCCACTTGTAGGATCTCCTGGTATTACTTCTTTTAATTTAGTTACTGTTATAGTAAATGTCATTCCTGGAGCGACTACAGTGTCCGATGGTCTACTTTGAGCGACTATAGTTCCAGCAGGAAGTTTATCATCTTCCTTAAATTGTATTTTAAATGTTAAATCATTTTCTTTACAGAACTTTTCTACATCATCAGGAGTATAATTTCCTGCAGTAAAATCAGGATATTTTGTTTCTACTTCTGGTATATATATAGTTACAGTTGCTCCTTTTTTTACTTTAGTCTTTGCAGAAGGGTTTGTTTTAATTACTGTATCTTCTTTATATTCAGTAGATGATACTTTTTGTTTTTCTATTATAACATTACATTTATACATAGTTTCTAATATAGTTTTAATTTCTATATAGTTTTTCCCTTTATAGTCTTCCATCAAGAAGCTTTCTTCTCCACTGCTTATATAAAGAGTTATACTTGAACCTTCTTTTACTATTTTTCCTGTTTCAGGAGATGTTTTAACTACATATCCTATTTCTATTTCATCATCAGCGAGTGATTTAGTTTCTTCTATAACATTAAATCCTAATTTAGTTAATTTATTAGAAGCATCTACTAAACTTAAAGCTGAAACATCAGGGACTGTTATATTATCTTTTTTCATTATTTTAGGAAGAAGAATTACAATACACGCAGTGATTACAATTAATCCTGTAAATATAGATGCTAGAATAATTAAAATCTTATTTTGTTTTTTCTTTTCCATCTTTTCTTCCTCTACTTCATGTTTTTTCTCTTGTTTTAAAGCTGCTTCTATTTGTCTTTTTTGTTCATTTTCTCTTTGTGTTATTTTTTCTTGAGATTCTTCTATTTCTGAGTATTTATATACATATTTTTCTTCATTTTCACGATTAGGATCCATTGCAGTTATTAAGTCATTATGCATTACTCTAGCATCTGCATATCTATTTTTTGGATTTTTTGCAGTTGATTTTATTATTACATTTTCCATTGATTGTGGTAAATCAGGAAGGAATTCCCTTATACTTGGAAGTGGTTCTTTTAAATGTTTTAATGCTATTTCTACAGCATTATCACCTCTATAAGGAATTTGTCCAGATAGAAGTTCATACATAAGTATTCCCATAGAATATATATCACTTCTAATAGTTGAACCTTTCCCTGCAGCTTGTTCTGGAGGTAAGTAATGAACACTACCCATAACTGAGTTTGTTTGTGTTAGTTGAGTTGAATTAAGAGCGGTAGCGATACCAAAGTCAGTTATTTTTATCATACCATTATCTAATATCATTATGTTTTGAGGTTTTATGTCTCTATGAATAATATTAGAGTCATGAGCATGTGCCATACCATCTGTCAGTTGACTCATTATATCTATAACTTCTGTTACTGTAAGTTTTCCTCTTTTTTTAAGAAGTTGTTTTAGAGTTTTTCCTTCTACATATTCCATAACTATGTAGTAGTCACCATTATCTTCTCCTACATCATATACTTTTACTATATTAGGATGATTAAGATTAGAAGCTGAAAGTGCTTCTCTTCTAAAACGTAATACGAATTTCTCTTCATTAGCTAGATCTCCACGTAATACTTTAACAGCGACATCTCTATCTAGAATAGTATCATATGCTAAATAAACATTAGCCATTCCACCTTCTCCTAGAGTTCTAATTATTTGATATCTATCATTTATCTTAGTTCCTTTTACTATCACTATAAATCACTCCTATTATTAACTGCATAAGCGATACTTATGTTATCTGTGCCACCCCTTAAGTTAGCTTTTTTAATTAGTTTTTCTATTTGTTCTTGAACATTAAGTAATGGGTCATTTAATACTTTTTCTATTTGTTCTTGTGTTAACATATTTGTAAGTCCATCAGAACATAAGAATATCCCATCTATTTCATGTTCTACATCAAATATATCAGCTTCTACATGTTCACATGCTCCTAAAGCTTTCATTAATACATTCTTTTGTGGATGATTTTCTGCTTCTTCTGGTCTTATTTCTCCAGAAGCGATTAATACATTAACTAGTGTGTGATCTTTTGTTACTTTATATAAGTGTTCTCCTTTTTTTACAAATCCACTAGAGTCCCCTATATTACCAAATATTAAGTAATCTTTTGTATATATTGCACATACACAAGTTGTTCCTAAGCCTTGACTATCTATATGTTCTTCTGCATATTTTAATATGTTTAAATTAACTTCATGAGTTATATCACTTAACCATTTAACTGCATCTACTTTTGTACCTATACTTCCTATATTGCTCCATCTAGAACCAAGAGCAGTTACTACAAGTGAAGAAGCTACTTCTCCAGCTTTATGTCCACCCATTCCATCTGCAACGATAAGAAAATATTCATTACTTTTATTTTTTACTATTGTAACACTGTCTTCATTATGAGATCTTACTTTTCCTGTGTCTGTTGCATAATGAGTTATCATTTTTCTTCGTCCTTCCTTGCACGTAGTTGACCACAAGCAGAAGAGGATTTTCTTCCCATTTCTCTTCTTAAAGTTACTACTATTTTATTCTTACTAAGTATATCATAAAATGTTTTAATTTTAAACTCATCACTTCTTTTAAATAACATTTGAGATGTTTCATTATATGGTATTAAATTTACATATACTAGTTTTCCTTTAATTAATCTATATAAGTTATATGCATCTACTTCTGAATCATTTATGTTATCTAGTAATATATATTCTATTGTTACTCTTCTATTTGTTTTTTCTATATAATAGTCTATTGCATTCATTACTTCTTTTATAGGATATACTTTATTTATTGGCATTAATTTATTTCTTACCTCATCATTTGATGCATGAAGTGATACAGCTAGATTTACTTGTGTATCAAGAGAAGCAAATTCTATTATTTTTGGTACTAAACCACAAGTTGATACTGTTATTTTTCTTTGTGCAATAGTTACACCAAATGGAGAGATTAATACAGATATAAATTTAACTATATTATCATAGTTATCAAATGGTTCTCCTATACCCATAATTACTACACTATCTATTCTAATATTTTCTTCTTTTTGTATTAGTAATATTTGATTTACCATTTCTCCACAAGTTAAGTTTCTTATCTTTTTTAGTTGTCCAGATTCACAGAATGCACAATTCATATTACATCCTACTTGTGAACTTACACAAAGACTATCTCCATAATTATGTCTCATAAGTACACATTCTATTTTTGTTTTATCTTCTAATACTAATAAATATTTTATTACGTCTTTGTCTATTTCTTTAGTTTCTATTGTAGGCATATAAATACTAAGAGTAGTATTTAAAAACTCTACTAGATTTTTAGCTAAGTTAGACATTAAGTTATAATCATATATATTCTTTTTATATATCCAATCCCATATTTGTTTAGCATTATATTTTTTAAAGTTATTATTTACTAAATATTCCTCTAATTCTTCTAGCGTAAAATCAAATATACTCATTACTCTAATACTCCTTTTATTCTTCTTATTCCTGAAGAAGATGATTCTTCTTTTATTATTTTAAAAGTTCCTAATTCTTTAGTACTTTTTACATGAGGACCACCACATATCTCTTTAGATATATTTCCTATAGTATATACTTTTACTATATTACCATATTTATTTTCAAAAGTTCCATGAGCACCACATTTTTTAGCTTCTTCTAAACTCATTTCTTCTAGAGTTACTTTTATATCTTCATTTATTATATTATTTACTCTATTTGTTAATTGTTCTTTTTCTTCTTCTGTTAGTTTATGATCACAATTAAAGTCAAATCTTATTCTATCAGTAGTTATGTTACATCCTTTTTGTACTACATCTTCTCCAAACATTTCTTTTAAAGAAGAAAGTAATATATGAGCGAGTGTATGGTATTTTACAGATGTATATGAAAGGTCTGCAAGACCTCCTTTAAATGAACCTGCATCTATTGTTCTACTCTTTACTTGATGTTCCTTGAATTTCTCATAAAAGCCTTTAGTATCTACACTATATCCTATTTCACTTGCTAATTCACAAGTAAATTCTAAAGGAAAACCAAATGTATCAAATAATTTAAATGCATCTGTAGAACTTATTGTTTTATTATTAATATGTTTAACTAAAGTTTTAAAATGTCTTTCTCCATCATTTAGTGTTTTACTAAATTTCTCTTCTTCTTTTTTTAATTCATTAATTATTATATCTTTATTATTTTCTAGTTCTTTATAAGTATCTTTATAAATATTTATATAAATAGAAGCAATATCTAACATTATTGAAGAGTTTAGACCTAATACTTTTAAATGTCTAAGCGCACGTCTTATAAGTCTTCTTAATACATATCCAGCGCCTACATTAGAAGGAAATGTTGGATTAATATCTCCTAGTATCATAACTGATGTTCTTATGTGATCCATTACTATTCTATAACTTTTTAAATTATCTTTATATTTTATATCAGAGTTTTGTTCTAAAAGTTCTATTACTTTTTCAAATATAGGGTTATCATATACACTTTTTTTATTATTAAGAACTGTAATTGTTCTTTCTACTCCCATACCTGTATCTACGTTTTGTTGAGTTAAGTTTTTATATGTTCCATCTTCTTTTTTCTCATATTGCATAAATACATTATTCCATATTTCTAAGTATTTTTGACAATCACATCCTGGTACGCATTCTTTAGAACATTTTTCTTTTCCAGTATCAAAAAATATTTCAGAGTCAGGTCCACAAGGTCCTATCCCACTTCCTAATATCCAGAAGTTATCTGTAAGATAAAATATATGAGAATCATCTACTCCTAGATTTTTCCAATAAGAATAACTTTCTGTATCTTTTGGTGTAGTTTCGTTTCCTTTAAAACATGTAAAATATAATTTATTTGGATCAAGATTTAAGTATTCTTTATCTGTTAGAAAAGTATATGATAAGAATATAGATTTTTCTTTAAAGTAATCTCCTAAACTCCAATTACCTAACATTTCAAAGAATGTTAAATGACTATCATCTCCTACTTCATCTATATCACTTGTTCTTATACATCTTTGAACATCTGTAAGTCTTTTTCCTTCTGGATGTTGTGAACCTAAAAGATAAGGTACTAATGGATGCATTCCTGCAGTAGTGAATAATACTGTTGGGTCATTATTTGGTATTACACTAGATCCATTTATTATTTTATGTCCATTTTTTTCAAAAAATTTTAAATATTTTTCTATTAGTTCTTCTCTTGTTATCATTTTTTTATTCTCCTTTTCTACAAAAAAAGATGGTGTATTTAGGAGTGCTTTAAGCACGGTACCATCCTTTATTTTACTTACTTTTTTATTAACGACTTAATTGCCGAGAGTGATTAACTCTACTGAAGAAGAGTAGCTTTTCAAGATTTACTTATATGCTTTTATTTCATCTTTATTAAAAGCTCTCTATTGTTATAAGTTTTTCTTTACTTTTCTCTTCTATTGTTTTTATAATTCTTATGTACAAGCTTCTATTTTATATTTTTTAGTTATATGACAATAGATAATTTTTATTAAATCTACTGTAGGAGCTGCAACAATCATCCCAATTATACCAAAGAAATATCCAAATATCAATAAGCTTACTACAATAGTTACTGGAGATAATTCCATCTTTTTACCTAGTACTATTGGATGAAGAAAGAATGATTCTAATATTTGTGTTATTATTATTACTCCTAGTACTAAACATCCTATTAATGGACTCTGAGATAATCCTACTATTACAGCGGGTATTCCTCCTATATAAGGGCCAATGTAAGGGATTATATTAGTTATTGAACAAAAGAATGCAAATAGAATAGATGAATGAAGTCCTATTATATTAAAGCCTATAACTGATGCTATAAATAATATAAATGATATTTTAAGTGTTCCATCTACAAATCTATGCATATGTGTTCCTATTTCTTCTAATAAGTTTAGAGTTCCTTTTCTATATTTTTTAGGTAAGATATTACTTATATGTGTATTAAAGTTATTAAAATCAAATAATAGATAAAATCCTATTACTAAGCCTAGACCTATAACTCCTAATGCACTTATAAATGAAGTTATAAATTTCATTATAGTTAATGGTAAATTAGTGCTTATTCTAGTAGCGAAAGCATTAATTGAAGAATAAAACTCTAGTTGTATATTAGTTGTATCAAATGTACTTTTTTTAGATATAGTTGAGAATATATTATCTATTAAGTTTTCAGCATCTTTTAAGTATTCAGGAACACTTGATACTAAATCATTTATATTATCTACTAATCCTGGGATTATAGCCCAAGTAAATAGAAATAATATAATAAGAAGTGATAAAAATATTAATGATACTCCAATACATCTTTTTATTCCTTTTTTTTCTAGTTTATTTAGTAAAGGATTAAGTAACCATGCTAAAACAAATCCAATAAATAAAGGACTTATTACTTTTAATATAATAGTAAGCGTTTTAAATATTTTCCATTCTTTAAATATTAAAGTTAAAGCATATATTACTCCAAGAAATAATATAATAAGTAATAATACTAAACAGTAATAGCTTACTTTAAGGAAATTTTTTGTTTTTTTATCTTTTTGTTTCATTTATTTCCCCTCTTATTTATATTCTATACAAAAGATGTAAAAAAATAAGCAAAAAGAATTTTTTTTTGCTTATTTTGTTTTTATATCATTTACCATGTCTTTTGCTTTTCTTTGTCCATTGTTAAATGCGTTTTTTATGTCTTTACTATATTTTGTATATATAATTCCAGTTCCAAGACCAGCGCCCATCCATAATACTCTATCAATTATTTTATTCATATTTCCTCCTGTTATTATTATTAACAAAAAGATAAATATTTATTCATTTAATAGTGTTTTTAATAATGTATCTCTGTTCTCACTTGAGTCTGTTTGTATAGCTTCATTTAGTGCCTCAAGACTTCCTATTATAGTTAATGATTTCTTAGCTCTTGATATTCCTGTATATATAAGTTTATTGTATAACATTCTTTTAAAGTTCTTAGATAATACTATTACTACGTTATCATATTCACTTCCTTGACTTTTATGTATACTTATAGCGTATGCATGAGTAAACTCATATATCTTTTTACCAGTATAAGATACTGTTTTACCTGAAAAGTTAATTTCTACTACATTTGAGTTTTTAACTCCTTTATATATTGATTTTATGTATCCAGTATCTCCATTATATATATTATTATCTACATCATTTACTAATTGTATTACTTTATCATTTCTTCTATATGTTTGTTCATCTATTACTATTTCTAAAGAAGAAGGAACTGATTTATTAAATATATTTTGCATTGTTTTATTAAGTGAATCTATTCCACATCTTCCTTTATACATAGGAGCTAAAACCTGAAAGTTATCTAAATCCTCATTTTTTTCTTTAATTTCATTACTTATTTTTTCTATATTAGGAAGAATTTCTTCTTCAGTTGAAGATATAAATTTAACATCACTTACTAAAGGAGGGAATGAAGTTATAGTTTCTCTTGTTCTTACTAAAGAACAAAGGTCTATAATAAAAGAGTCTTTACTTGTTCTATATACATCACTTAATTTAACTTTATTTATATAATCTACATATAAAAGATCTGTTAATATATTTCCTGGAGAAATTGATGGAAGTTGGTTGTCATCTCCTACCATAATTAATTTAATATTCTTTTTTGTTGCACTAAATAATGCACTTAGTAAGAATATATCTACCATACTTGATTCATCTATTATTATTACTTTTGTATTAGATTGATTATTTTCATTAACTCCGAATGTCTTATCATCTTTATTCCATTTTAAGAATTTATGTATAGTGCTAGCTTTTACTTTAACTATTTCTGCTAGACGAGCAGCTGCTCTACCAGTGGGAGCTAAAAGAGTTATATCAGAAATTAAAATATTTGGATCAACTCTTGTTATTACATCAACTATAGCTTGTATTATAGTTGTTTTTCCAGTACCTGGACCACCACTTATTATATATAAATTATTCTCTACACTTTCAATAACTGCTTTTCTTTGAGTATTACTTAAAGATATTTTATATGATTTTTCAAAACTATTTAAAGAAGTCTCTATATCTTCTTTTTTATATTTAGATTTAATTTTATTAAGTTCTTTAACTCTAGATGAGATAAATTCTTCACACATAAAGTATTCCATTAATGTAACATATTCCCCACTTTTATATAGTGTTTGATTTTCTATCATATTACTTATTACTCTTAAGAATTCTTCTGTTTCTAATGGACGAGAAAACCATTTATTAATTCTTAAATATAAACTTTCTGTTTTAACTATAGTATCTCCTTGTTCCCAACAATATTCTTTTATTAAGTATTTAATTAATCCTTCTACTCTAGTATCTTCATCTTCTTTATGATTTTTTAAGTATATATGATCTAGTTTTTCAAATGTTATGTCATCAGATAAAAAATAAGGATTAGTACTAATTATTCCTTTAAGATTATCTTGATATTTTTGTACTAATAATAGTACTTCTGGAGTAGAAAACCCTACATCAGATAGTTCTAAAACTAAATCATTACTTCTTTCAAATGCCATTAATTGAGTACGCATATTTACTATTTTTTCTATAGTTAGACCTTTTATCTTTAATAATTTTTTATTACCTTTGATTATCTCTTTTATAGAATCTTCTTTAAATAATTCAACTATTTTTTCTGCTGTTTTAAGCCCTATCCCTTTAATTAATCCACTTGAGAGGTATAATATCATTGCATCAGTTCCTACAGGTTTTACTGATTCATAATTATTGACAGCGAATTGAAGACCATATCTAGGATTATTTACCATTTCACCAGTTAATTTATATACTAGAGTTTCATCTACACTTAGAAATTTGCCAGTAAAAGAAATAGTCTTATTTACATATTCTTGAATATCTTCAGTTGCTTCTTTTACTTTAAATAATCCTACTCTGTATCCTGTATCAGAAGCTACATATATAATTTTTCTTATCATTCCAGTTACACTACTCATAATTTTTTACCTCTTATTTATTAATTATACTACAGTTATGTTTTCTTTTCCTTAATAAGTGAAAAAGAAAACAATATATTATATATATTGCTTAATAGTTATATTTTATTGAAGACTTGTTCTAAAATCTTTTACTCTTTTTAAGAACTCTTCTTCAAAATTAAATTCTTTATCTTCTTTAGAATTAAATTGATTACTAACTATATTAGATACAGTTGGCTCAAGTTCTATCTTTTGTACATTAATTCCTTCTATATTTTGTGGTTTATAATTTAATTTAATTTTTGATGCATTTTCTAAAAGTTCTTCATAACTTATAATAGCACTACTCTCTTGTTCTTGTTCGTATTGTTCTATTAGTTTTTCATTAGAGAATAAAGGATCTTCTTTTTTTCTTTGTTCTAAATTCTTTTTAAGTTCTTCTATACTTGTTATAGCCTCTTCTTCTTGATTTTTTTCATATTCAGTATAATCATGAGTTACAGAGATCTCATCTTTTTTATCTTCTTTATCATTATATATCTCTTGTTCTAAAGAAGAAAGATTAGTTTCTATTTCTTTACTTTCTGTACTTAGCGTATTTTGTGTTATATCTCCTGTAACTTCTAGTGAAGAAACATTATCTAAATCAAGTTTTTCTTGAGTTATTGTATTTTCATTTTTAGAAGTCATAAGTTTAGATTCTTCACTTTTTATTAACTCGTCCTTAGCTAGTTTTTCTAGTCTTTGAGCTTTATTTTCTTTAATTTGTAATCTTACTAAGAATACTAAAACAATAAATAATATTATCATTATAAGAAATACAAATACTAAAAAGAAATCTATTCTTTCAAAAATTTTATCTAACATTTTACTTCACCTCTTAAGTAAGAAATAACAGATACTATATATATAGGCACTGTTTCACATCTAAAGACATTTTTTCCTAAACTAACTTTTATAAAACCAATATTACTTAGTTTTTCTTCTTCAGTTATTGTAAGTCCACCCTCTGGTCCAAATAACAAACTAATTGTATCAGTTACTGTAGAAGATGTTAATACTTTACTAAGTGGTTTGACATCTTCTTTGTCAAGAGAACAAAGTAGGTTTACATTTGTATCAAGACTTAAATTATCTATAGAAATAATATCTTTTACTTGTGGAATACTATATCTATAGCTTTGTTCTGAAGATTCTTTCGCGATACGTTGCCATCTAACTTGTTTTTTCTTTTTATCTTCTTCTTTTAATTTATATTTACAGTGAGAAAGTTCTATAGGGATAAACTCAGTAGCACCTAACTCTATACATTTAGTAATAATTAAACTCATCTTTTCATCACTTACTACTGGAACATATATTACTATTTTAGGCTTTTCTTTTTCTTCTCCAATTATACTCTCTATTTTAACATTATTATTTTCATCTATTATAGAACATAAGTACATTGTATTTTCAAAACACACTCTTATATTGTCTCCTGTTTTTAATCTCATAACTTTAAATATATGATATAAATCTTTTTGTTCAAGTTCTATAGTATCTTTTGTTTTAGATTTAGCGAAATATTGTTGCATATTATCCTCCCCCAAGTATAAAAAAATTAATTTAAGATATTTCCTTAAATTAATTCTACCACAGTTATGCCTGAGTTAAAATAGTCTAATTTAATAGATGCTACTCTTTTATCTGTTTTTAAGTAATCTCTAACCGCTTGTCTTAATATACCATAACCTTTCCCATGTATTATAATTATTTTTTTATTATGAAGTATTATATTATCAGATATAAAATCTTTTACTTTTATAACTCCACTTATCATAGTCTCTCCATGTATATCAAGAGAAGGAAGAAGACAAGTAAAAGGATCATCTGTTCTTCTCATATATTTGATGTACCTCCAATAATTCTGGAATTGAGGATTTTACTCCTACTTTAGTTACTGAAAGAGAAGCAGTTATATTAGCAATTTTTAAACATTTTTCTAGTTCAAGTCCTTTAGATAATCCATATACAAAAGCTCCATGGAATATATCTCCAGATCCACAAGTATCTTCTACTTTTACTTTTAATGCACTCATTAATTTAATTTTATTATTTATTTTATAAATACATCCATGTTCTTCTAGTGTTACTATTACAGTACCTTCAAATAATGAAGATAATTCTTCATACATATTTTTTAAACTTTCTGTATTTTTATAATCTATTTCCATATTTGTTAAAGATGCTCCAAAAGATGAAGAACATATTACATAATTACATTTCTTACAAAGGTCAATCACTTCATCACTAACTTTATCTGCATCTATTACACTTATAGCATTTGGAAACTTATTAATAGCATTAGAAGATATCTCTGGGTATGTTCCATCTACTAGAATAATATCAGGGGTAAAATCATATTCCTTTAATTTTAAAGAATTACTTTTATTATTATCAAATAATGTTCTTGAACCATTCTCTTGATTTATTATTACAAAACTTATAGAAGTATCTTCAATAGATGAAACTTCTATAAGAGAAGTATCTACATTTACAGAAGATAATTCTTCTAATATCCTTCTTCCAAAAGTATCTCTTCCTACTTTTCCTTGAAAGTATGTTTCTACTTCCCATTTACCTAAAAGATATGCTGCGTTTTCAGCGGAACCTCCACCACAGTCATATGAATTATTTATTCTATATTTATTATTTTCTTCAGGATACTCATCAGATATATAACTTACATCATAACAAGCATGACCAATACATAAGACCTTCACTTATATTCACCTCTTTTATACTCTTCTACTATTTCATTTTATAATATTTTGTCATATTATGCAATAAGATATAAAACCTATAATAATTAAAAAAACTTAACTTTTTGTTATAAACAAAAGTTAAGTTTAGACTTCTACATTTTAATTTCATATGGACTTGACGCTGTTCCTGTTCCTCGTAG
>JAVXDN010000021.1:0-7903 GCA_036658935.1 Bacilli bacterium
TAAAGATAAGTTATTTGTTTTATTAATAAGATCATATATTGAAGATACTCTAGTTTCAAATTCTAATATTTTATTTCCTTTTATATATTTAGAGATTATTGGTAATGATACATTTTTCTTTATTTTATTTAAGTAATTTTTACCTTTATTATTAAATCCTATTATTCTTATAATATTTGTATTATTAAGTTCTTTTGTTTCTTTAGAAGTTAATGATAAGAGTATATGTAATAACATTCTACTAAGCTTATTATAAGTATATCTCTTGGACTTAAGACTAGTTATTAGAGTATTTACATCTTCTTTTATGTTTATCTCTTTATGTAGCTTATTATCTAGTCCTTCTATAACATCTAAATAAATACTCAAATCTTTAGAAGTTAATATTTTATATTTAAGTAAGTAAAAGTATTTATCATATGAGAGGTGAGTATCTTTTATTAATTTATAGGAAGATAGTGGTAAATATTTCTTTATATTTTTATTATTATTAAGTTTTTCTCTTATATTACTAGCACTTACTATAGAAGAATTAAGTTTTAAATCATGATAATCATTTGTTCTTTTAATTGAAATTATATTTATATTTTTATTATATTTTTTTACTTCTTTAATATATGAAACTCCTAATAAGTCGTTAGGAGAAGATATACTAAATCCCAGTAGCTCTTTTATTGTTTTATCTAGTGACATAGGATATGATAATCCTTCTTTTATGTGTGAAGCGAGTATGTTGTCAAAGTTATTAGTTTCTTGTATTTGTGCGACTTGTTTTAATATATTTGCATCTGTTTCACTTCCAAAAACTAATGTATCAATATGAAGTGAAGATAATATTTCAATAGCGCCTTTAGCAAAAACATCAGAAGATTGTATAGCATAAAAAGATGGTAGTTCTACAACTAAATCCACATTGTTTTCAATAGCGATTAATGCTTTATCCCAAACATTTAATAAAGACATTTCTCCTCTTTGAGTAAATAGATTACTTACTACAACTATTATTAAACTATCTGGATACATTTCTTTTATTTTATCTATTTGATATTTATGTCCATTATGAAAAGGATTATATTCTGCCACTAAACCAATTATATTCATTTTTGTTCACCTGTAACATATTTTATCATTTTGTAGATAAAAGGGAAAGAATATATTATAATAGTTTTAGGTGAAGAAAATGAAACTAGATATTACTGATCTTATTAAAGGTAAAGAAAATATATTATATATTGATAATAATATAGAATTTCCAAAAGAAGATATTATTTCTTCTGGTATGAGAGAACTACAAAATACTGTAATTAATGGAACTCTTAAGAAAACAGATGATGATATTTATAATTTAAATATTACTGTTAATGGTACTATGATACTCGGATGTGCTGTTAGTTTAGAAGATGTAGCTTATAATTTCTCTATAAATATTGATGAGATTTTATCAAATGACTATGAAAATATAACTAATGTAAAAATAATAGGAAATACACTTGATATTTCGGACATTGTGTGGGAAAATATAGTACTAGAGATTCCCCTTCGTGTAGTTAAACGTGGAGCGAAAAGCAAAACAAGTGGAGAAGGATGGAGTTTAGAGAATAGTGAAGATGTTAAATCTTCTAAAGCATTACAAGATTTAAAGATATTATTAGATACGGAGGGAAAAGAAAAATGAAAATGATAATTGATTTACAACAATTTGCTGTACCTTTTAGAAGAACAAGTAAGACTAAGAAAAGAATGCGTAGGACTCACTTAAAGTTAGAAGCTCCTACAAATACTGTATGTCCTAATTGTGGAAAAGTTATTACTCCTCATAGAGCATGTTCTGCTTGTGGATTCTATAAAGGAAAAGATGTTCTTCATCTTGAAAAAGAAGAAGTAACTCCTGTAAAAGAAGTAAAAAAGACTACTAAAAAAGCAGTTAAGACTGCAAAGACTGATAAATAAGATATTACTTAAAAAAGCAATATTCTTTTTTTATGTTATAATTATTTTATAAGGAGAAGAAAATGAAGAAAAGAAATATAGTTATAATAGTTTCAATTGTTATTTTATTAATTTTAGTTATTCTTGGAGTAAGTTATTCGTATTTTACTGGAGTTATAAATGGAAAAGGAAAAGATAATGTTATTAGTATAGGGTCACTTAATATTGAATATAAAGATGAAGTAAATATATTAGTTAGTGTTGGAAGTCCTATAAAAGATGAGAGTGCTTTAATTAAAGGATATAAGAATACTTTTAATATTAATTCTTTACATAATGCTAAATTATCTTCTTGCTATAGTATTTCTTTAGTAATTGATGAAATTCAAGAAAAATTTAAATCTAAGTTTTTAAAGTGGGAAATATTAAAAGATAATAAAGTAGTTAAAGTGGGAGACTTTAGTAATATTAATAATAATGAAATACATATTATTAATAGTTCTTTAACTAAAGGCAATAATGTAAAATATACGTTAGTTATTTGGTTAAGTTTATCTGATACTGAAGATCAAAGTGATTTATTAATTGGTAATACAGGAATTTCTCTAAAGGCTCATATTAAGGCTGAAAGTTCTAGTATAAAAGACAAAAATTTATGTAGTAAATAGAAGAATAATAGAAAATACTTTTTTAAGTATTTTTTTTTGTAAACTTAACAAAATACTCTAGACAAAAGTATTATAAAGTTGTAACATAATGGTAGACAGTGGCAAGATGTGGAAGAAAGTGGGGGAAACTCATGCTAATGGGAGAATTTCATCATAATATTGATGATAAGAGTCGTTTAATTATTCCTGCTAAATATAGGATTGAACTCGGCGAACACTTTATTATTACACGTGGACTAGAAAAATGTCTGTTTCTATATCCACTAAAAGAATGGGAATCTATCGTTAGCAAATTAAAAACCTTACCTTTCACAAAAAAAGACGCTAGAAATTTTATTAGATTTTTTCTAAGCGGTGCTACTGAATGTGAATTCGATAAGTTAGGTCGAATTAATATTACCTCACCACTCGTTACATACGCCGATATTAAAACTAAATGTGTTATTATTGGCGTAAATGAACGACTTGAAATATGGAGTGAAGAAAACTTTAGTGAATTCTTATCTTCAAATGAAGAAGATTTCTCTAATATTGCTGAACATTTATTCGAAACGGATAATTATAATGCATAAAAGTGTTTTGTTTGATGAAGTATTAGATGGTTTAAATATCATTCCATCTGGTAAATATATTGATGCTACTTTAGGTTATGGAGGTCACGCTAGTGGAGTTTTAAATAGGCTAGATAAGAAGGGGTTTCTTTTCGCCTTTGATCAAGATACAGATGCTATAAATTTTTCTAAAAAAAGATTATCGGAAATTAGTGAGAATTTTATGATAATTAAATCAAACTTTAAAGATATGAAAAAATACATTGATGTTAATGTTGATGGTATTATGTTCGATCTTGGAGTGAGTTCACCTCAGTTAGATGAAACTTCTCGTGGATTTAGTTTTCACACAGATGCTTTACTTGATATGAGAATGGATAAAGAAAATAATTTCTCTGCGTATAATGTAGTTAATGAATATAGTTTAGAAAAATTAACTGAGATATTTTACTTATATGGTGAAGAAAAAAATGCTAAAGCTATTGCTAAAGCAATTATAAGAAATAGACCAATTAATACTACACTTGAATTAGCTGAGTTAATAAAAGGTAATGTTCCAATAAGTTATAGGAATGCATCTCATCCAGCTCGTAAAGTATTTCAAGCGATTAGAATTGAAGTAAATCATGAATTAGAAATATTAGAAAGTTCTTTACTTAATGCTTTTGATTTATTAAATAGTGGTGGAAGAATATGTGTTATAACTTTTCATTCTTTAGAGGATAGAATAGTTAAAAATGTATTCAAGAAACTATCAAGTGAGGACGAAAATGCTATTAATTTACCTATAGTACCAGAGGAATTAAAAGCTAAGGCTAAACTTATTAATAAAAAACCAATAACTGCTAGTGAAGAAGAATTAAATATAAATAATAGAAGTAGGTCAGCTAAACTACGTATTATAGAAAAATTATAAAAGGAGGAAAAAGATATGTCAAAACGCAAAGGATATTCAACTGTTAAAGGAGAAAAGTTTTTATTATTCCTTGTAGGATTATTTGTTATTTTAAATATATTTGGTAGATCTTTTTCTATGGCTATGCTTTCAAAAACTAATATAGAGGTAGAAAGTATTAGAAAAAAAATAAATACTCAAGAAAATTTAAATGAAAGTTTAGGTATGAAAATTAATGAACTTGCATCTTTAGATAATATTGGAAATGTTGCAACACTTTACGGTTTAGGTTATAATAATGATAATATTAAAGTAATTGATAAATAGTAGAGGTGGATTTTAGTGATTAAAAATAAAACAGTGAAGATACATAATATTTTTATTATTCTTATTGTTTTTTTGTTTGTTTTGATAATAGCTAAACTTATTTATGTAGCTGTTTCTCCAAAAGTAGATGGAATGGATTTAAAGGCTTTTGCTAGTAGTAGAAATACTAAAAAGGAGATTTTAGTTGCACCTAGAGGTACTTTATATGATAAAAGTGGAGAGATTTTAGCTCAAAATGTTAATAGTTATACCGTTATAGCTTATCTTAATCCTAAAAGAACTACTAATAAAGATGACCCAAAGCATGTTATTGATAAGGAAAATACAGCTATAAAGTTATCTCCTCTTATAAATATGACTAAAGAAAGAATATTAGAACTTCTTAATATGGAGGCTTATCAAGTTGAATTAGGACCAGGAGGAAGAGGACTTACAGAACTTGTAAAAGATGAGATTAAAGCTCTTGATTTACCTGGTATTGATTTTGTTTCTTCAACTAAAAGGTATTATCCTAATGCTGACTTTTTAAGTTATACTTTAGGTTATGCTAAAACTGATAATGAAGGTCATATTATTGGAGAACTTGGATTAGAACTTTATTATAATGATATTTTAACTGGAAAGAATGGTACTCGTGAGTTTCAACAAGATATGTATGGGTATCAGATAGCGAACACTGCATCTAATACCGTAGAAGCTAAAGCTGGTGATAATATTTATTTAACTATTGATACTAATATTCAAATGTTTACTGAAGAAGCTATTAAAACAATGAAAGAATCTGGTATGGAATGGGGAACTGCAACTGTTATGAATGCTAAAACTGGAGAAATATTAGGTGTTTCTTCTTATCCTAGTTTTGATCCTAATATAAAAAATATTACTTCTTATACTGATCCTTTTGTTTCTTATGTTTATGAACCTGGATCAACTATGAAAATATTTAGTTTTATGGCAGCTATGGAAGCAGGAATTTATAACGGAGATGAGATATATCATTCTGGAGAAATAAAAATAGATGATAAGAAAGTTAATGATTGGAATAATGTAGGTTGGGGAGATATTAGTTTTGATAAAGGATTTCATGCTTCTAGTAATGTCGCTGCTACTATTCTTGCACAAAAGTTGGGTAGACAGAAGTTGAAGGATTTTTATGAATCTTTAGGATTTGGTAATATTACTGGAATTAATCTTCCTGGAGAACAATATGGTGCTATTGATTTTAAATATAATATAGAGGTAGCTAATGCTGCTTTTGGTCAAGGTATGAGTTCAACTACTATTGAATTATTGCAAGCTTTAACATCTTTAGCTAATGATGGAGAAGTAGTTAAACCTTATTTAATAAAAAAGATAGTAGATGGAAATACTAAAAAAGTTAAAAAAGTTGGTAAAACAGAAAAACTTAATAAAGTCGCTAGTACTGAAACTATTAATAAAATGAAGAAACTTATGTATGGTGTTGTTAATGAAAAAGATGGATATTCTACTGGTAACTCTTATATAGTTGATGGTTTAAATGTTATTGGTAAAACTGGAACAGCTCAGATAGCTAGTAAGAATGGTGGATATTTAAGTGGAGAATATAATGTTATTAGGTCTTTTGCTGGTTTATTTCCTTATGAAGATCCTGAAATTATAGTTTATACTACAGCTAGTAAACTTGCCTCTCCTAAAGCTCTTACTAAGGCTACAAAGAACTTAATGGAAGATACCGCTACTTATTATAATATTAGAAGTGATTATGTTGAAAATGAAAAATCTACTACTGTACTTAAAAGTTATGTTAATAAGAAGACTTCTAAAGTAAAAGAAGAAATATTAAGTAATAAACTCTATCCTATAATTATAGGAGATGGGGACACTATTATTAGTCAATATCCTAAAAGTGGAGTTAAATTAAATGAAAATGAAAAAGTGTTTTTACTTTCTTCTTCTATGGAACTTAAACATCCTAATATGATAGGATGGAGTAGAGCAGATGTAAATTCTTATGCTAATATGTTAGGCTTAGATGTCATAGTTAGTGGATATGGATATGTTAAAAGTACTAATATACCAAGCAATTCTATTATAGATAAAAGTTTTAAAATTGAAGTTACTTTAGAGCCTATATATAAAAAAGAAGAGGTAAAAAAAAGTTCTTAAAGTACTATTAATTCGACATAATATTTGATATACATGGTGTATATTTGTCTTGGGTGAAGAAAATATGAGAATGTATTATGCATTTAGTATAAGAAAAGATATTTATGAACAGACAAAAGATAATCCAAAAAAGCTTTATCATATTTTAGAAAGTATCTATATGATGAAAAGTGAAGATGTAGTTTTAGGTTTTAAGTTATTTATGAGAACTGCTGAAGAAATTAATAAAGAAAGTATTAATAAAGTATTAAATGAAATAAACTCTGATAATATAAATTATACTTCTTTTAATAATACTCATACTATTAATGATTTCTTAAGGGATGAGAACACTAAAATCACTGTATGTTCTTCTCATATAAAAATTAAAAGTAATAAGGATATTCCTAATATACTCAATGATATTAAGAATATTCAAAATTTATTTATATGTGATTTTATAAATAGTGATTATTTTTACTTAAAAGATATATTACTCTCAGTTTAGGACTAGAATTATATTATTAAGATGTGTTAATATATATATAAGGGAAGTGAAAATTATGTTAGCAGATATTTTATATTTAGTAGGTGGATTAGTTTTAGGATTAATTATTGGATTTTTTGTTGCTAAAGCTTTAATGAAGAAACAACTTAAAGATAACCCTCCAGTTAATGAAGAGATGATTAAAGCTCTTATGAGAGGGATGGGAAGAAATCCTAGTCAAAAGCAAGTTAATCAACTTATGAAACAAATGACTAAGTATCAATAAAAAACTTCATTTAAGAAGTTTTTTTTCTATGTCATATTCATTTTTTATACTTTCACTTATAGATATTAATGCATTTGCATTTAGATCTCTATAACTTCTACATTTTAATATATTTAAGATACTATAAGCATCTATACTACCTAAAAACGCAGTTATAATTATTTGTAATGTTATAAAGTCATTTGATGTAATTATATTTCTAAGTAATATATAGCATGAAATACTAGTTAATACACTCATTATAGCACTTGCATTAATTGCATCATGCATTTCAAAATTATAATTATCAGATGCTGAGAATATCTCTGATAAAAGGTTTAATTTTCCAAGAAGTTTATTATCTATAAATTCTTTATTGATTTTTAATTTTTCGAATTCGCCATTCCAATCTTTATAGTAGTTAAAACTATGAGTATTTATATCATTTTTAGGAAGATTTAATATTATGTTTTCTTCATCTTCTTCACTTAAAAGAGTTTCCTTTAAGAGTTCTAATTTTTTGTTTTGTTTCATAAATCCTCCAGTTATTTTAATTTTAATTCATTATCGTTTTTCATATAAGATAATATCTCTAATATTTTTTCTTCACTTTTCAATGCTAATAAAGTATTTTCTTTATATTTTATTATACTT
>JAVXDN010000021.1:8003-13486 GCA_036658935.1 Bacilli bacterium
ATTTTTTAGATGAGATGCAATTATAGATAGCTAGTGATATTAAACATATCGGTAGAGCATTAATACCTAAAAGAATTCTTATGTTTTCACTATCTTTTTGAAATAGCAAAGTGGATAAGAATGGTATAATTATTCCTGCTATACTGGAAACTAAAACTATTTTTAAATCTTTAATATAAGCATCATCAGCTTGTGATATTTTTTCTGTGATTTTAATAAATTCTTGATATAATCTTATACTTTCAGGATTTCTTCTACTAAAACAAAATAATTTTGTTTCTTCTTTCCAAGTTATTTTATTATCTTCATTCATAAAAGTTTTAGGAAGTGATAATATTATATCTTCTCCTACTGGTGCTATTATCGCACTTTTATTTTGAAATTTAATAAATTTTTGCTCATTATTCATATATGTTACCTCTTTTCATTTAATGTGCATTATTATATCATTCCTACAAAGTTTAGTCAATTAACACTTATATGTTTGGCTTGTAAAAATTCTAAGTACAAAGTAAAATACTATTAGGTGATGAAATCATGGAAGCTAACCTTTTACCAGCTGATATATATCAAGTAGTTAATAAAAGTATATTAAATGAATATGATAAAAGTATTCTTACTCTTCTTTATATGCCCATAATAGGCTCAACTGCTGTGAGTTTGTATCTAACTTTATATAATGAACTTAAGACTGGTGGGTTTATCTCAAATGAGCTTACTCATCATCATTTAATGACTTGTATGGCTCTTAATTTAAAAGATATTAAAAATGCTAGAATAAAATTAGAAGGTATCGCTCTTATGAAGACTTATTATATGGAAGGAAGTATTAATTCATATGTTTATGAACTTTATTCTCCTTTAACTGCTCGTGAATTCTTTGAACATCCTATATTTAATGTAGTTTTATTTAATAATGTAGGAAAAGAAGAATATAATCATTTATTATCTTATTTTAAAGTTCCAACTATTTCTTTAAAAAATTATAAAGATATTACAACTCCATTAGATATGAGTTTTAAAAGTAAGAATTACACTAATTTTGAAATGGAAAACAATAATATAGTAGGGAAAGATACTTTAAAATTATCTTATGAGATGGATTATGATTTTGATTTATTATCTTCTTCATTACCAAAAGATATGTTTAAATCCAATTCTTTAAATAAGTCTACTAAAGAGTTAATAGTTGATTTATCATTTCTTTATGAATTAGATCCAGTTACTATGGCAGAAATTATTAGAGTTAGTATTAATGAAAAATGCGCTATTGATAAGGAGTTATTAAGACGTAATGTTAGAAAATATTATCAATATAATAATTCTAATCGTTTACCTTCTTTAATATTTAAGTCTCAAGTAGAGTATTTAAAGAGTCCAGTTGGAGATAATTCTAATAGAGGAAGAATAATTAAGGTATTTGAAAGTACTTCGCCTTATGAGTTTTTAAAAGCTAAATATAAAGGAGCTAAACCACTTCCTAGAGATATGAAGATTCTTGAACTTCTTTTAGTTGATTTAAAACTTAATCCTGCAGTAGTTAATGTATTAATAGATTATTGTTTAAAAGCTAATAATAATAAATTAGTAGGAGCTTATGTAGAGACTATCGCTGGACAATGGAAGAGAAGTAATATAGAAACTGCAGTTGAGGCGATGGAGTTAGCTGAAAAAGAACATAAGAAGTATTATAAAAATACTAATATTTCTACTAAACGTGAAGAAAAAACACCTACTTGGTTTAATGAAAACTTAGAAAAAGATGTTATTAGTGAAGAAGATAAAAAAGAATTAGAAGATCTTTTAAAGGAGTATAAGAAATGAGAGAAGTAAAGGATTTTAAAAATTATAAAATTAAAGAGATTAATAATACTTTAAGAAAAAGTTATATGATAGCGAGAGGTAATAGTGATTTTGCATCTTTAGCGAATAAGTTTAATTTAAGTGAAGAAGAAATGATGAAGAATACTTCTAAACTTGAAAATACAGTTGAAGAATTATCTCATTGTAAAGGATGTAGAGGACTTGGTAACTGTAAGAATAGAGTTATTGGATTTGTTTCTTATCCTAAAGAAGTGAGAGAACATTTAGTATTTTCTTATGTAGCGTGTAAATATGAAAAGAATGAAAAAAGAGAAAATACTAATCAAGTTAAATATTTTGAAACTCCTAAGTATTTAAAAGAAGCTTCTTTATCTGAAGTATTTGTAGATGATCAAAAAAGAAAAGAAATTATTAAGTATATAGATAAGTTTATTAAGAGTTTTAATTCTAAGAAACGTGAGAAAGGTCTTTATTTAAATGGATCTTTTGGTAGTGGAAAAAGTTATTTAATTAGTGCTTTACTTAATGAATTAAGTAAAATGGGCTATAGTTGTGTTAATATTTATTATCCAACTCTTCTTAAAAAGTTAAAAGATTCTTTTGATAGTGGATTTAAGTTTAAATTAGATGAAATCATGCAATGTGATTGTTTGTTAATAGATGATATAGGAGCTGAAAATAACACAGCTTGGAGTAGAGATGAAATTTTAGGAAGTATTTTACAGTATAGGATGGATAATGAACTTTCAACTTTTTTTACAAGTAATTTTACTTTAGAGGAATTAGAAGATCATTTAACTACTACTAATAAAAGTACTGATAAAGTTAAAGCTAGAAGAATAATAGAGAGAATTAAACAACTTAGTAATAGTTTAGTTTTAGCGAGTGAAAATAAGAGAAATTAATAATGAAGATATAAATATATTTAATTTTTAGATATATTGTATTTGATATTTAAATATGATATATTATATATATAAATTGATGAAGAGAATAAACGTTAAATAAAGAAAAAAGAATGTTTAGAGATTTAGTGATTGGTGAAACACTAGAATATTTATTTAATTACTATCTTGGAAAGAGATTAATAATCTCCGGTATTTAAACCGTTATAAATAAATAAGTTAAATAAGGTCATGGTACCGTGCAAAAGCACTCCCTAATTAAGGGAGTTTTTTTTAAGAAAAGGAGAAAGTGTTATGAAGAATATCAAAGAAGATAAAGAGTTAAATGTACTTAATCATAGTTGTGCTCATTTGATGGCACATGCTATTAAAAGGTTGTATAGTGGTGCTAAGTTTTGGGTAGGTCCAGTAACTGATGAAGGTTTTTATTATGATATGGATTTAGGTAATGAAACTATTAAAGAAGAAGATTTTCCTCTTATTGAAAAAGAAATGAAGAAAATATCTAAAGATAATAAGAAAATCACAAGAATTGAATTAACAAAAAAAGAAGCATTAGATATTTTTAAGGATGATGAGTATAAGTTAGATCTTATAGAAAATATTAAAGATGATGAAGTTATTAGTGCTTATAAACAAGATGAGTATATTGATCTTTGTCGTGGACCTCATATGGAATATACAAAGGAAATTAAGTTTTTTAAATTGTTAAAAGCAAGTGGTTCATATTATAAAGGTGATTCAAAAAATAAAGGACTTCAAAGAGTATATGGTGTATGTTTTAATACTGAAGAAGAACTTAATAATCATTTAAAAGAATTAGAAGAGGCACAAGGAAGAGATCATAGAAAACTTGGACGTGAGTTAGATTTATTTATGAGTAGTGATTTAGTTGGACCTGGGCTTCCTTTATGGCTACCAAATGGAGCAACAGTTAGAAGAATACTTGAAAGATATATAGTAGATAAAGAAGAATCTTTAGGATATCAACATGTTTATACTCCTTGTCTTGCTAATGTTGAATTATATAAAACTAGTGGACATTGGGAACATTATAAAGATGATATGTTTCCTGTTATGGAAATGGATAAAGAACAAATGGTATTAAGACCAATGAATTGTCCTCATCATATGTTAATATTTAAAAATAGTATTCATTCATATAAAGATATGCCAGTTCGTATTGGAGAACTTGGACATGATTTTAGATATGAAGCGAGTGGTGCGGTATGTGGTTTAGAAAGAGTTAGAGCGATGTGTCAAAATGATGCTCATTTATTTGTTAGACCTGATCAAATTAAAGATGAAATTTCTGGAGTCATTAAACTTATTTTAGCTGTATATGAAGATTTTAAGATAACTAATTATACTTTTAGATTATCTTTAAGAGATAAAGATAATACTATTAAGTATTTTGATAATGATTTTATGTGGGATAAAGCCGAAAATGAATTAAGGAAAGTATTAGATGAACTTAATGTTCCTTATTTCGAGGCTGTAGGGGAAGCTGCATTTTATGGACCTAAGTTGGATGTTCAAATAAAAACTGCATTAAACCATGAACTTACTCTTTCAACTTGTCAACTTGATTTCTTATTACCAGAAAGATTTGATTTAACTTATGTAGATGAAACTGGTGCTAAAGTTAGACCTGTAGTTATTCATAGAGCGATACTTGGAACTTTTGATAGATTTATGGCTTATTTAATTGAAGAAACTAAAGGAGCATTTCCTCTTTGGCTTTCTCCAATTCAAGTTAATATTATTCCTGTTAATTATGAGTATCATGAAAAGTATGCTGAAGAAATATTTAATAAATTAAAAGATAATAATATAAGAGTAGATAAAGATAGTAGAGATGAAAAACTAGGATATAGAGTAAGAGAAAGTTTTTCAAAGAAAATACCTTATACTTTAATATTAGGTCAAAAAGAAGTAGATAATAATTTAGTTAGTTATAGATGTATGGGTAGTGAAGATACTATTAGTTTAAGTGTAGAAGAATTTATTAATAAGATAAATAATGATATTTTGAATAAAAACTAATAATACTAAGCAATATAATTTATGAATAATAATATATTAGATCTTCTGGGTTTACAAAAATTTGACATTATAATGCAATTATGCTATAATGTTATGCAGTAAGTAGAGGGGGTCTACAAATGACTACAAGATATATGTTAGATTATTTAGATGAAAACAATTTTAAGAAGTTAGAAAGAAGTCTTAAAAAATATAATATGGTAGCTTATAAGAAATTAATGTTTGAATTTTATCCTAAGCTTAGAAGTGGAGAGTTCGTAGGTGAACTTGTTTCTATTAATAAGCATGAAAAGACTCAAACTTATGAACTTAGATTACCTACTGATAGTTTATTTATTAAAGTATATGGTGAAGTAAAACTTGCTTATACTGTTTATGATACTGAACATACTGTAATGCTTAATAGTCTTGAGCCTAAAGATATATTAATGGATGGACATAAGAGTGAACTTACAGTTTATAAAGGTATTATGATAAGTAAAGCTAATGCTCAAAAAGAAATGTTTAAGATTGATTTACTAAGTAAAATTGATGAAGCACATAAATAAGTGCTTCTTTTTTATGTAAAATGCTATCAAGTACTTGAAAACTCAAAACTTGTATGTTATTATTTAATAACAGTTGGACCTTTAGCTCAGTTGGTTAGAGCATCCGGCTCATAACCGGGCGGTCGTAGGTTCGAGTCCTACAAGGTCCACCAATTAAAAA
>JAVXDN010000022.1:0-13158 GCA_036658935.1 Bacilli bacterium
TTTTAAACCACTATTCAAAAAAAAACAAGAAAAAAAAGAACATAATCGCTTATGTTCCTATTTAGTTCTTTCATCATATGACCAAGTAACTTCATAAGTTATACCATACATACATCTATTTTTATGATTAACATTAATACAATCATAGTTTCCATACCAAGTTATTGGATATCCATATCCGTTAGAAGTACTAGAGAAATTCATATTAGGAGTATTTAAAGCTTTCGCTTGATAATACATATCAGTAATATCCCATTCATGTCCTCCACCATATTTGTACCACTTATTAAAGTTGTTTGTATAATTAGAAACATCACTTCTATTAACACTTCTTAAATATCTAACATCAGCAATTCTAACATTTCTATATTTACTACCTAATAATTCATCTGGTGTTTTTAAAACTATTTGATTATTATAAATATAATTAACATCATTACCAACTGCTACTATAGATACATAATCATCTCTTCTAGATCTATTTTCCCAAACCTCAGGATAAATATTTACTGAATTATCTGGATGATTATCAATAATTATATTATTATTGTCTCCAACAACATTATTATCTACTCCGCTATCAGTACCATTAGTTATAGTTGAATTATTGTTTCCACCAACGTTAACACTATTATTAGTATCGTTCTTTATAACAATATTTCCAACAGTATTAGGTTTACTTGGAGTTGGTGTAGAAGGAATATATCCACTACCACTACCACCTGTTGATTTATTTTCAACTGGTTTTGTACAATTTTCACAATAATTATAACATCCTAATGTCTCAACAATATAGTTCTTTTCACCCTTACATACTAAATTAACCTTCATACTGTATTCACTTTGTTGTTTAGTAACTTGTACATAAGATGATTGTGTATCACAAGGATATCCATCTTTATCAACAAAAGGTAAAATTAAACTCTTATTAATCATTTCTTGTAATGTTATCTCTTGAGAATCCCCAATATTTTTTGGTAATCTCTCATTTGTATAATAACTTTTAGCTGCATCTTTCATATAGCTGATGTTTTCTCTAAATACATTACTATAAAATGCAGTCATATTTGGAACTTTAGGAAATAACCAAAGCATAAGTAAAACAAAGATAATTAAAAACACTACCTTAGATACTATATCCATCCAATCAAATCCAAAACTTTTTTTACTGCTATACATAATTCTTCCCCCTTAACGTTAACATATTATACAATAATTGCCTTCGTTTGTCAATTTTTTCTTGTAAAACATAACCTATACTATCATAATTTAAACATACTAGTCAATACGTATTATGTTGTAAACTACTAATATATAAAGTATAATTTATTTATAAAGGTGGTTAATATGACATATTTCGGGTTTAACTTTCTAGTATATGGATTTTTAGGATATTTTTTTGAAATATTTGTACGCTTCGCTCAAGGATACACTCCAAAAGCCGGAATCGCTACATTTGGCCCTTTTGTAACCATTTATGGACTTAGTATCGCATCAATTTATTTTATATTTGGATACTTTGAAAAAAAAATAAAAACTAAAAAATGGATTAAAATATTAATTTTATTCTTACTTTCAGGAACTCTAATATCATTATTTGAATTTATAGGTGGAAACTTAATAGAAAAATTATATGGAGTAGTATATTGGAATTATGATAAAATGCTATTTAATCTAGGACACTATATCAGTTTAGAAACAGCTTTTATATGGGGACTATTGCCATCATTATTATATTTCTTCTTTAAACCAGTAACTGATAAATTATATGAATTATCTAATAAAAAAATCATCATCATATTATCTATAATGATGATTCTAAATATAATTATTAAATATTTAATTAACTTATTTTTTTAAACTTTAATTCTATTATACTTAATATAATTAAACAGAAATATAATATAGGCTTAATTACCTTACTAACTAAAAATACTGAACTCGCAAATACAAAAGATGAATCAACTTCATGTATTAAAGCAGGAACTAACAGAGCTAAAATAAATGATGCAAATAAACCTAAGACTATAATCATAATATTTTTACTAATTCTAACTTTTTTATTTCTATCACTAAAATTATAAACAATTGTAAATAATACAAATAAAATAAAATAATTAAAAAATAAATAAATTAGACCATATAAATTAGAATTAATTTTTAAGTATTCTATAACTTCGAAAATTGTACATAATAGAAAAATAAAACTTATTAAATAATATGAATATTTCAAAACTTTTTTCATTTGTTTTCACCGTGTTTTATTATAACACTTTTTCTAATTTTATAACATTTAATAATTATTTGTTATTTTTTTTGATATAATAAAGTTACAGACAACTTCTTAAGGAGCATTAATGAATACAAAAGATAAAATAAATTATGCCATAGAAGACTTATCATCTTGTGAAGATATATATACATATCTTAATAACACATTAAAACTATGTCCCAAGGTTATCGCTAAAGAAATGTATAAGATATTAAAAAAGAAACTTGAATATTATAAAAAACTAAATATATCATATATTGATATAACTACTATTAAATGTATTAATATTTTAATCATGTTAAGTAGTGATGCTAATAATAAACCCTTAAAATCAGCAGTTAAAGCATATATATTTAAAATTAATGAAATTCTTCCAAGTATAAAAAATAATATAAATACTAACTTTTTAAAAAATATAATTAGAAGATTAGAAATAAATATATTACATGAAAAATCCGAAAATAAGAATATAATTAATTTCCTATTAAGTGACAAAAATAGATATAATAAATTGTTTTCATTTCTAAAAGAATATCCAGAAGCGTTTTTTATACCAGAAGATATAACTGATAAATTATTACTAACAATTTCAAATAAGATATATGATTGTCTTATAACTGACAATGATAAAGTATATTATTATCTTGATTTATTAAAACTTTTTTCTATAATTAAGCCCTCATTATCATATGATGGTAAAAACTTTATATATCTTCTGAAAAAAATGGCAATAAAAAAAGATATTAAAAACAGTAAAAAAAAGCATGCAATTATAGGAGAATTATTAAGTAGATTTTCTTCTATACATCCTCCTCTTACATTAAATGAGTTAAACAATAAATATGAAATAACACCATATGAAAGTTCTATTATACATAAATGCAACACATTTTTAAAAGAAAATGATGATGAAGATTATGCAATTACTATAGATCCTCTTTCCACTACACAACTAAAAGATGATGCATTAACAATTAAAAAAGATGGAAATAATTATATTTTAGGTATTCATATTACAAATATTGCCCATTCATTAATAAATGAAAAAGAATATATTGCCAATTCTTTAAGCATTCTGCCATTAAAATATTCAAGTGTTATTAATAAACAAAATTTTTCGTTAGATGAAAATAAACATAGACAAACATTATCAGTTTATGTAGTTATTAACAATACTGGTGATATACTTGACTATAAAATAAAAAGAAAACAAATATATATAGCAAAAAGTTTTTCATATAAAAATGCAAGTAAAATATTATCTTCAAATGTCTCTTCATCTCTAAGTGAAGGAGAAACACTAAGATATCTAGAAGAAGTATCAATTATATTATCTGAAAAAAATAAAGAAAAAGAAATATATAGAAAATGTAAAAATCTTAGAAACCAAATAGACATTGATGAAGAAGAATTATTCAATACATATCGTTCTTCTTCTCATAAAATAATAGAGGAATGTATGTTATTATATGGAAATATAGTATCAAGTATAATGGATGATAATAAAATACCATTTATATATAGAGTACATGAAAGTATAGATACACGAGAATTTAACAAACTTTCAAAATTATTTAATATTAAAAATGATGCTTTATTCTGTGATCTTTTTCCTTCCCCAGCATATTCATGCATTAATTTAGGACATGAAGGATTAAACCTTAAAAGTTATGCACACACTACAAGACCTTTAGGAAGAATAACAGATTTAATTAATCAACTAATTATAGAAGAATTATATTTAAATACTCCTAATCCAGATAAAATTATTAAATGGAAAGAAAAAACAGAAGCATTAACTGCATATATTAATAGAACTAAACTATTAAATGCATATATGTCAGATGAACGTGAAGATATCCAAAAATTAACATTAAAATTATAGTATTAAATAATTAATTACGTAAATATTATACTTAGGTGATAAAAATGGAAAATAAATGTGAACTATTATGTTTTATAAGTGAAAATATAAATATGGGATTATCCTCTATATCTTATATTATTAAACTTCTTGAAAAAACTGATAATAAGATAAAAGAATCTCTTACAAGTGAAGAAGAAAAATATAAAGAATATGATAAAAAATGTAAAAGACTAGAAAAAAAATATAAATTAACTGTAGACCACTCAAAAAAAATAGTGAAATTAATGGCTTCTATTAACATGAATATAGAATTAATGAAAGATAATAGTGATGCTAAAATAGCAGATATGTTAATTAAAGGATATACCATGGGAAATTTAGAATTAACAAAAAAGATAGAATCTCTATCTACTTGTAAAAAAGATATCATATCTCTCGCAAATTCCTTACTTAAATATGGAACAAAAGAAATAGAAAATTTAAAAGAATATTTATAAAACTGTTTAGTACAGTTTTTTTTACATAAATATGAAACTATATATTTTAATAAACAATACTTGTAAAAATGGAGCTCTGTATATTTTTTTAGGATTATTACTAATGATTGAATCAACTATTTTATTAACAATATTATCTATATTCTTTTTTTCAATAAAATTAAATAATCTATTTTCTTTTTTTCTAATACTTGATAACTTTGAAATAAAAAAACTGTTTTTTTTCATATAATCATACTTATTATTAAGCATAACTTGATTAAATCCAGTATGATATGCTCCAGGTTCAATTAAACAAACTCTAATATTTTTATTAAGAAGTTTAATTTCTTTTTGTAAAGAAGTAGTAAGACTAATAATTGCAGCTTTAGTAGACGAATAAACTCCTAAGAATTTAAGAGGTGCTATACCAAGTAGAGAAGACATAATAATAATCCTTCCACTACCTCTTTCAATCATACCTTTTAAAACAGTTTGAACAACATTAAAATTACCAAAAACATTAACATTATAATTCTCTTTAACTAAATATAAAGGAATATCCGCTATACTCCCGCCCATACCTATACCAGCATTAGAAAACAAAATATCAATTCTAAGATTTTCAATTAATTTAACATCATTATTATTAGTTACATCTAATTTTAAAACCTTAATATTTTTATAATTACATAAAGACTTCTTTAAAGTATTTAATTGATTAATTGTATGAACTGATAAATAAATAGTAACATCATACACAGCTAATTTCTTAGCTACTTGTAGAGCAATTCCACCTCTTCCACCAGTTATAAGAATATTCACACATATCACCCTACAAAATAGTATGTACAAACTTATAACATTTAAACACCTCTTACACTTCCTAAAGACCTTAATATTAATTTTCTTACCTCATCAACTATGATAATAGTAAAAGAAAGGAAAATCATGATATAAAACTCAATAACAGTAAGTCCAGTAGTTCTAAATATCTCTCCTCCAAAATATATAAGTAAAACTTGAACTATAACTATAAATAATATAACAACAATAAAAGCTTTATTTTTCCTTAGATTAGACAATAGATTTATTCTATGAGTCCTTGCATTAAAAGCATTAAATATAGCTAAAAATATAAATAAACCAAAAAAAGCAGTCATTAAATACTTATCATTATTATCAATTCTAAATAACTCATGAATAAAAGAACTTTTCATAAAATACAAACAAAGAAATGAAGAATATAACCCACCTACTAAAATTTGATTAATCATATATTTATTCACTATATGTTCATTTTTTTTCTTAGGAGGTTCATTCATATATTCATTTAGAGGAGGTTCATAAGAAAATGCAATACCAGCGAGAGTATCCATAACCATATTTATCCATAACATTTGAACAACACTTACAGGTTCAACTATACCTAAAATCGGTCCTATTATTGATAAACTTACTGCAGCTAAATTAACAGTTAATTGAAATATAATAAACTTTCTAATACTCTTAAAAATAGTTCTACCAAATAATATAGTTTTACTAATAGATAAGAAATTATCATCAAGTATAACAATTCCAGCGACCTCTTTAGCTACATTAGTTCCACTTCCCATAGCGAACCCCACATCTGCTTTTTTAAGAGCGGGAGCATCATTAACCCCATCTCCAGTCATACCAACTACCAGTCCTAACTCTTGTGAAAGATTAATTAATCTCATTTTATCATGTGGTAAAGTTCTAGCTACTACTGAAAGTCT
Source organism: Bacilli bacterium (assembly GCA_036658935.1). Taxonomy (GTDB): domain Bacteria; phylum Bacillota_I; class Bacilli_A; order RF39; family UBA660; genus JAVXDN01. Next base: position 6,376 of record JAVXDN010000022.1, read on the forward strand.
AGGTATTAATTTTTTTACCTCTTCATCACTTAACTTAGAAAGCTCCTCACCACTTAAAACAACATTTTTGTAATCATTCATTATCCCAGTTTCTAAGGCAATAGAAGAAGCAGTATTTTTTGAATCTCCAGTAAGCATAACTACATTTACACTAGCGCCTTGTACCAACTTAACTCCATCAATAGTAGTATCTCTAAGCTCATCTTTTATAAACAAACAGCCTACAAAACAAAGACTATTCATATTTTCATTATGAGAAGTACAAAGAGCAATAACTCTTATTCCATTAGATGTTGCTTTATATATAATATTATTAAGTAATTTATTTTCCTTGAATTGTACTTTTTGTCCATTATTATTATACATATAACTACACTTTTCTATTAACTTCTCATAAGCCCCTTTAATAAAAGTAGTACTCATTTCATATTCAAGAGTAACACTAGAATATTTATTATTACTATCAAATAATACTTTAGAAATAATTTTAAAATCACTTTTTTTATCATTATTTGTATATTTTAAAATAGCCTTATCAGTTGTATTCCCTCCACTTACTTTATCATCTATAAAATATGAATCATTATTATATATTAAAGAAAGATCAACTATTTCTTTGAATTTTTTATTTTTTATATCATCTAACTTTTTAAAAGATACTCCTTCAGGATTAAGAAACTCTACTACTTCTAAACTTCCTTTAGTTAAAGTCCCAGTTTTATCAGTAAATAAAATATTTAAACTACCAGCTGTTTCTATACTTACTAACTTTTTAACTAATACATTATTCTTAAGCATTCTTTTCATATTAGATGATAATACAAGAGTAATCATCATAGGAAGACCTTCAGGTACCGCAACAACCACAATAGTAACTGCAAGAGTTAGAGCATACAAAATATGTGGAAACATTATTTCAAATGATGAAATCATATTAATAATTTCATTTAAATTAAAATTATTTGCCATTACTATAACATTAAATAAATAAGATAACATAACACATCCAGCACATATATATCCTATATTACTTATAAGTTTAGCAAGAGTTCTAAGTTTCAACTTAAGAGGACTTACCACACTCTCTCCTTGAATAGACTGAGCTATTTTACCATAAGAAGTTTTATCTCCTACTTCTAAAACTTCTATGATACATTTTCTTGCACTAACTGTACTTCCTCTATAAACTTTACTTCCTATATCAATATACTTTTCTTTAGTTTCCCCAGTTAGACTAGATTCATCAACATATATATTCCCATCCCTAACTATTCCATCACATGGTACACTATCTCCACTTTCCAAATAAACTGTATCATATTTAACAATATCATCAATTAATATTTCTTTAATTTTTTTATCTCTAAGCACTTTCACACTCATTTTATTTTCTTCTTCAACTAGCTTATCAAAAGCCTTTTCACTTCCATATTCACTAACTGCAGAAATAATTGATGCAACTAAAATAGCAGCGACTATACCAACAGTTTCATAAATATCACTACTTTTAAATAAGAAGACAACTTTAACTCCAAGAGCCATTAATAAAATCTTAATAATAGGATCATTTAATGAATCAATTAATAACTTTAAAAAAGTATTTTTCTTTTTATTTGTAAGGCTATTGCTACCATTTTCTTGTCTACTAATATTAACTTCTTTTTGTGTTAATCCTGTTTTAATGTTAAAGTTCATAACTTGTCCTCCTCTAACATTATATGGAAAAGCAATTATTTTAGAATAAAAAAATATTAATCAAAGATTAATATTACTTTTAGCATTAGTATCAAGACCACTATACTCTTTATGCTTATATAAAACATAAGCAGCTGCACCAATCATAGTAGCATTATCAGTACAATATTTTTTTTCTGGAACAGAGAAAATAACATTCTCTTCATCTGCCATTTTTTTTAACTCTCCCCTTACATAATTATTACTTGCAACTCCTCCTGCTACTATAAAATTCTTAACTCCGATTTTTCTAATAGCTTTTCTTGTTTTATCAACTAAATGACTAGTTACTGCATATTGAAAACTACAAGCTATATCATCTTTATTAACTGAGTTTCCTTTCATTTCTTCATTATGAACTAAATTATTAACAAAACTTTTAATACCACTGAAACTAAAATTAAATGAATCATCATTCATTAACACAGGCATTTTATAACTATTTTTTCCTCTTAAAGCAGCTGCTTCAACATTAGGCCCACCAGGATAAGGATACCCAATAATTCTAGCAACCTTATCAAAACATTCTCCAATCGCATCATCAAGAGTACTACCAATATAATTAAAATTATATTCATCATTCATTTTAATTAAATCAGTATGTCCTCCACTTATAACTAAACATAGAAGAGGAAAATCAAGCTTTTTTCCAATACCATTAGCATATATATGTCCCATCATATGATTAACTTTAATAAAAGGTTTTTCATAAATCATAGATAAAGTTTTAGTCCCCTCAAGTCCTACAAGAAGACTTCCTAGTAATCCAGGGCCATAAGTACAAGCAAAAGCATCCATATCAGTAAGTTTCATATCAGCCTTTTTAAGAGCGTCATCTAAGACAAACACAAAATTATTTAAATGCATTCTAGAAGCTACTTCAGGAACTACTCCACCGTAAAGTTTATGAGTATCTATTTGAGTATTAATAGACGTAGCTTTATCTTCTATACCATTCTTTACAATACTTACACTAGTTTCATCACAACTAGATTCAACTGATAAAATATAAGTATCCTTCATACTATTTCACTTCCATTTCTTTACTCATAATAAGTGCATCACAATCATTATAATAATTTTTTCTTTTATTAATAATATTAAAATTAAAACTCTTATACAAATTAATTGCCCCTATATTATCTTCTCTTACCTCAAGATAATAACTATTTTTCCCTTTATAATCACAAAATATTTCATTAAGTAAAATAGATGCAATATGCTTTCTTCTCTTATCTTCATTAACAAATACATCAGTAATATCAATTACATCAAAATTAATTCTAAATATAACATACCCAATAACTATTTCTTTTTCTACATAAGAATATTTATATTCAAGCTCATTTTTACTTTTATTAATTGCTTTTTCAGTATCTATTTTCTTTATATAGCTGGGTTTTACATTAAAAACATTAGTAAAAGGAATATCCTCTAAATATTTCAAAATTCTTTTTACATTAAATTGTTGATCTACTAAACAAAAATCATCATATAGTTTTAAATCATCTGTGCTTTTATATTCCTCATCAATAATAACTTTATTGTTTTGATCAACTGCACAAATATAACATCCTTTATTATCGAATATTTTAGAAATCTTATTCCCTTTAAAATCACTACTAACTAAATATGACATTAAGGAACTAATCACTTTAACTGGTATATTTAAAGAATAAGAAAGAGTTTTTACAAAAGATAATCCAATCCTAATACCAGTAAAACTTCCAGGACCATTAACTGCAATAACTTCACTTATATCTTTTAATTTAATGTTATTTTCTTTTAAAGCCTTATCTATCAAAGGTAAAAACTTTTGTGCATGATTAGATACACTTTTATCATAATATTCATGTATCTCTTCATCCTTAATAATAGCTATAAATATTTCATCGCTTACAGTACTTACAAATAACTTATACATTTTTTCTACCTACCTTATTCTTAATTATATTAATTAATAATTAAATATTTTATTTAGAAATTAAAACTATTATATCACGAAAAAAGAGTTTCTTATAAAACTCTTTCACATAAATCTTCATATTTACTTCCGTGAGGTTCTATAACGAATACACGAACATTTTCACTAATTACTTTGATTCTAATATCAAGTCTATTCTTAGGTAAAATATCTTCTATTAAATCAGCCCATTCAATAATACAAACACCATTTTTCCTAAAATACTCTTCTATTCCAATATCAGAATTATCTTTAGTTAATCTATAAACATCCATATGAAATAATTTCATATCACCTTTATATTCTTTAATTATATTAAAAGTTGGAGATGTAATATTCTCTTCAATCTGCATACTTCTTGCGAATGCCTTAGCGAATACTGTTTTTCCACTACCTAAATCTCCTACTAAACATATTACCATATTTCCAAACTTCTCAGATTCAATATTTTGAGCTAATTCCTCCGTCTCTTCCTCTGAAGTTGTAGTTATTTTATATTGCATTTTTCTCACCTAAAATTATTGTATCATTAAAATTTAAATATATACAACCCTAAAAGTTTAAAGTTTACAAATATTTTATTTGTATCTCTTTCTTAGTGGTTCAAGTTCAAGAGTTCCTACTCTAGTAGTCATATCATAATAATCTATATTTTCAATTTTTTCTTCTCCAAAATCACTAAAATGCAATCTCTGTGATATTTCTAATTTAAGTTTTAAAGCTTCTAACTCAACAATATTATTTGGTAACATATCTTGATAATAAGGTTCAACAAATAAAGTTCCAGCGATTAGTTTATAACATTTATTCCTGGATTTATTAAAAATAATAGGTCTGTATTTAATAATAGGACTTCCTGGTGAAATAATATCTCCTGTAAAAGATGAAACTCTTTTTTTAGTGGTTTTTACTTCACTACTTATCTTATTATAATTTAAATATAAATAAACTTCCTCATCAAAAAAATATAACTCACTAATACATTTATTTTCTCCTCTAAATATAATTTCTTGAATTAAAGATAAAGCACATCCATAATAATCTCCTATTAAATATTCAGAATCATTTCCTCGAACTAAAGAACATATTTCTCTATCGTAACAATTCTTAATATGAATAAATTCTTCACTACTGCACATACTTTCAATTACAGATAAATTATATTGATATATTAATTGTTGATAATTATTATTTTTAACATTCATAACTACTCCTTAATTAACTTAAGAACCCCTTAATAATAACTTCCTCAGCCTCATTTACACTAAGTCCAAGTGTTCTAAGTTTAAGTATTTGTTCACCAGCTATTTTACCAATAACCGCTTCATGAGATAAAGAAGCATCTTTAGATAAAGCTTCTATTTTAGGATTTGAAGAAACTTTTGCATTATCCATCATAATCGCATCACAAGAAATATGAGCAAAGCACTTACAATTTCCTTTAACATTTGAAGAAAATTCTTGAATAGAATCATTCTGTGCCACTGCCTTAGAAGAAATTTTAGCATTTGAATTTTCCCCAATCAATGAAACATTAAATACAGTTTTAATCATTTCCTCATTACTAGTAAGTAATTTTTCATTAATAATTAAAGTAGAATTTTTACTTACATTACCTTTTGTAATTCTAAGTGCATTATCAACTCCACTTAACTGAGTAGTATCAATATTTAAAGAACAATTATCTTTCATATTAATAATAGTATCAGTATTAATTATTTTATTATTAGAAAACTTACCACAACCATAATGCTTTTCTATATAATTAACACTAGATCCTTCTTCTAAATGAAAAGTATGTATTCCACTATGCATAGAAGTACTTTCACAATCATTTTCAATTCCACAACCAGCTTCAATAGTAACTTTTGCATTCTTTCCAACATAAAAATCATTATAAACTTTATCACTAAAACCATCTACAGTAAGAATTACAGGTATTTTAACTGATTCATTATCAGTATTTTCCTTAATAAAAACATCAATTCCTTCTACATCTTTTTTACTGAGGATACTAATCCATTCTGTAGACTTTCTACTAACTGACTTACCATTTTCTCTGATATTATGAGCGTCTTTTTCATAACCATTAAAAGAAAATATTTTACTAAGTAAATTTTTTTCCTTATCCATATATTATTCCTCGCTTTCGAATAACTTACTAACTTCATTTTTATTTATTTCATTAATTTTACCATTATTCATAATAAGAACTCTACTACCTAATTCTATTATTTGCTTTTGATGAGAAATAACTATTACTGATAATTTCTTATCCTTTTTTAACTTTTTAAATATTTTAAGTAAATCTTTAAAACTCCATAAATCTATTCCTGCCTCAGGTTCATCAAAAATAATAAGTCTACTTTTACGAGCAATTGCAGAAGCTAATTCTATTCTTTTAATTTCACCACCAGATAAGTCTTTATCTAGTAATCTAGAAATATATTTATTTGTTTCAAGTCCAACTTCATTTAAAATCTCATTACTTTCCTCTGTTGATAAAACTCTTCCACTAGATAAATTAAGAATATCAGATACTTTTATTCCATTAAAAACAATTGGAGATTGAAAAGTAAAAGTAATCCCAGCATTCGCTCTTTCATCAACATTTAATAAAGTTATATCATTTGAATCTAAAAATATACTTCCAGTACTTTCCTTATATATTCCCATAATAACCTTAGCTAAACTTGATTTACCACTACCATTTGGACCACTAATACATACAAAATCCCCATCATTAATGTCAAGATTAATATTATTAAGTATATATTTATTATCTATCTTATAATCTATATTTTTTAGCTTTATCATTATAAATCGTTCTCCCAATCTAAGAGAAATTATAGGTTAATTTGAATATTTAGTCAAGCAAACAAAAAATAAAATTCATATATAATTTTATTTTTTAAATAGATATTAAATTAATCTTTCTTTTTTATAAATTGTTTGAAGTTCTTTAAATCTATTAAAATGTACTACTTCTCTTTGTCTTAAGAAAGATAAAGGAGCTAAAACATCTTCATCATTTGTCATTTCCATTAAATTTTCATAAGTTGCTCTAGCTTTTTCTTCTGCTGCCA
>JAVXDN010000023.1:0-12749 GCA_036658935.1 Bacilli bacterium
TATGTATGTTGTTCATAATAGTTAGAGTTTAGAGAAAGAGATTTTGATTTTAAGTTTATTTTTTTTAATGTAAAAAGAAATAAGCTAAAGAAAGTTATTAACAATATAATTAGTATTGATTTTATTGGAGTTTTCATAATTTATTCCTCATTAATAATATTAACAATATATGTATATTTAATTAGTCCAATATATTGTAAAGAATTAATATTTTATTATTTGTTGTATAATTAAGTTATTAAGGAGATTATGTTATGTTTAAATATAGTTTAGATAATAAGAGGTATCATACACTTAATTATTTTTATAAGTCTAAGTTTAATAAAAAGATAGCTAAGATTCCTTTAAATGGAGGGTTTAGTTGTCCTAATAAGGTTAATGGGAGTGGATGTATTTTTTGTTCTTTATCTGGTAGTGGAGATTTTGCTGGAGATAAAACTCAGGATTTAGTTACTCAATTTAATGAAGAAAAAAAGATGTATCAAAAGAAATGGAAAGATATGAAGTATATTGGATATTTTCAAGCGAATACTAATACTTATGCTAAAGTAGATAAGCTTAAAAGTATGTATGAGACTGTTCTAAGTATTGATGATGTTGTAGGTTTAGCGATAGCGACTAGAAGTGATGCAATAGAAGATGATGTTTTTGAGTATTTATGTGAATTAAATAAAAGAACTTTTCTTACTATTGAATTAGGTCTACAATCTAGTTCTTTAAAGACTTTAGAATATATTAATAGAGGACACAGTTTAAAGAATTTTGAAGATATGGTTATTAAACTTAGAAAAAATAATATAAACACAGTTGTTCATATTATTAATGGTCTTCCAGGAGAAAGTAAAAAAGATATGTTAAATACAGTTAAGTATTTAAATAATTTAGGTATTGATGGTATTAAAATACATATGTTATATATTATTAAAGATACTTTATTAGATAAAATTTATAAGGAAAAGCCTTTTCATATTCTTTCTTTAGATGAATATAAAGATATTGTATGTGATCAGTTAGAAATTCTTGATGAAAATATTGTAATTCATAGAATTACTGGTGATCCTGATAAAAAAACTTTAGTAGAACCTAGTTGGTTACTTGATAAGTTCTCTGTGCTTAATTCTATAGATAAAGAAATGGAAAGAAGAGGTACAAATCAAGGATACAAGAAAAAAACTATTTTATAGTTTCTTTCTTGTACATAAACACTCTGAGAATAGTTCTAGTTTTCCTTGTAATAATGATTCTAGTCTTGATATTGAATTTATTGTTGTATTAACTGATGCATTTATTTTTAATAAATCATCTATTGTTGGTTTGAATGTTAATGCTTTTTGTATTTTCTCTCCTTCTGCATTTATTATATGAGAAAGGGATGTTTGTTCTAATGCTACAGATTCTGTTAAGTCTATTATAGCTTGACATCTTTTACATGGTGCGACAGTAGTTGTAGATGATGAAGAAGTTGTTGAAGTAGTTGATGTAAAACTGGTAGATGAACCAGTAGTAGATGGGTCATATAAGTCTGGTAATGTTCCTAAGAATTTATTATTTTTTCCGTTTATGTTTCCGTCTAAATTTTTAGTCATTAATGTTCCATATATAATTTTATTAGATGAAGTTATTGATGCATAAGGGGACAAAAGGGAACCATATATATCTGTATGTATTTCTAAGTTTAATGTTTCTGGGAAGTTCCAAAGAACATATGCAGAAGAGTTAAGTGTTATTTGTGAATTATTAAGTTGAGTATTAAAATTATTTAATACTACTGTCGTTCCTGTTATATTTATAAGTACAGTAGAAAGAGATGGTACTATTATATTTATATTAGTTATAGTACTTATATTTATAAGTAATGTATCTATTAAGAAGTTATTTAAAGAAGTAGAAGTACCAGTTAGTGTAAGTGTTGTTCCAGTTTTTACAACAGTTGTGTTTACAGGTAGAGATGCCCATCCAACTGATGCATGTTCTAAATAATTTACTGAGTTTATATCATATGGTCTATAAGAAATAGAAGTTGGTTGTGCTGCTGCTCCATGATTATTAACCATAGTATATTTTATTTTATTTCCAAGTACATCTAGTTCTGAATTTCCAAAGTAATTTATACCTCCAGTTATATCCATGTCTCCTAATACTGTTAATGTTCCAATGTAAGGCGCTACTACATCCGCTGCTACACTATAATTTTTATATGTTGCATTTCTTCCTACCCATACTTGACCTGTAGCATAAGAGTTATTTTGTGAATGATTATTAAATACAAATATATTATATGATTCTGCTAGCCAAAAGTTTATATTCATTTTTTTACCTCCTTTATTTAAGGTGTATTTTGATTTTACCTCAATATATAATATGATTTAATATCAAGTATTGTAAGATATTATAGACTACTTTTATATGTAGTTTAATATTATTAATTGGGTGATTATAATGAAAGTAGCTATTCTTACTATGTTTAATGGGCTAGATAATACTTATTCTTTAGTTAATGTTGTAAGGGAACAAATAACTTCCCTACTATACAAAGATATAGATGTTTCTTTACTTGTAAGTGAACATTGTATGGATGAGGAAAGAACTGGAATATTTAGTGATCCTAGACTTAAAATAATTAAGGTCGTAAATAGTTATAAAGGAAAAGCTTTTAATTGGAAAACTTATACTAAAAAAGAGGATACTATTGATATTAATTTTTTTAGGGAAGTAGAAATGATTAAGAATGATTATGTTAAGTATTTAAAAGATTGTGATGTTTGTATTATGCATGATATTTTATATCAAGGTGTACATCTTATTCATAATGCTGCGATTAGAAGAGCTCAAAAGGAATTAGATAATGTTAAGTTTTTATCTTTTACTCATTCTTTTCCTGCTAAATATATAGAATGTGATTATCCTCTTAATTGTATGTTTTCTAAAATGGAGAATAATACTTTTATTTATCCTACAGAATGTGGATTAGATGCTTTAGCTTTACAATATAATACTGATAAAGATAATTGTGCAGTTGTTAATAATAGTATAAATCCAATATTAGGTATGAATGATGAGGTAGATATTTTATCTAAGTTTATAGATTTTTCATCTCCAGATATTATTGTTGTATATCCTGGAAGGCTTAATTTATCTAAAAGGTTTCATGCTATATCTCAAATGTGTGGATATATTAAAACTTATACTAATAAAAAAGTAAGTGTTATATTTTGTGATTTTCCATCTAGTGATATAGACGCTACTACTTATAAGGCTATTATAAAAGATTTAGGAATTAAGAACGGACTTAATGATAATGATATTATATTTACTAGTGATTGTGGGTTTCCTTATGGAGTTAAAAGAGAAACTGTTCTTAATTTATTTACTCTTAGTAATTTATATATTAATCCTTCTTTTAGTGAGTCTTTTGGTCTTACAGTAATAGAAGCTTCAAGTCGAGGAAACTATATTGTTCTTAATGAAGAGGTCCCTGCTTTAAAAGAAATAGGAACTACACTAGGAGCTTATTTCATGAAATGGGGAGCGAAGAGAACTGAAGGGGATACCATTATAAATTATCATCCTAGTGAAAAGGAGTATTTTAAAGAAAATGTTATTAAGATTATAGAGAATATGGATAATAATTCTGTTATAAAAGCTAAGACTATTACAAGAAAAAGATATTCAAATAATTATATATTTGAATATCAATTAAAGCCTTTACTTTATAAATAATTAATTATTTCTAACTTCTAGAGTATCTATTTTCTCTATTAGTCCTTTAATTACACCATTTCCACCTAGGCTTTTATAAGATTTATACATTTCTAATATAAGTTCTTTTTCATTATACGTTATATATTCATTTTTAATTATATTGGTGTAGGTATCTATAATTCTAATTTTTAATAATACTTGTATTCCTTCTTGCATTTTTTCTATTTTCTTTTTATGACTAACTGCTTTTCTATAAAGAAGAGATACTATACTAATTAAAAATCCAAATGATATTTGCATCCAATATTCTATAATAAAATTTATCATTTATTCCTCCTACATAATAATTTATGCTTAAAGGATTATTACAACTAATTACTTATCACATTCTTCGTGACAATTAGAAGCTAATTCTAGTTTTTCATATAATACATGTTCTAAGAATGTTATATTTTTAATTACTCTATTCACTGATTCATTAACTTTCAATAATTCACAAGGATCTGTACTAATAGCGATTATCTTTTGTATTTTTTCTCCTTCTGCATTTAATATATGTGATAATGCAGCTTCTATTAATGCTATTGATTCAACTACTGTATAGTGATGATGACATTTTTTACTACATATACATTCTTCATATATTTTTGTTTTACAACATTTTCTTTTACATTTTTTATGACATTTTTTATGACATTTTGATTTACAACATCTAATATCAGTTATATAAATATAATTATATTTATTACATTTAGTTATTATTAAAAACATTCTTCCTTTTACATTTATTATTGAGTTTATTATTATATCATCTTCTATATAATAATTTTTTATTATATTTCCATTATCTGAAATAAATGCTATGTATGAGGAGTTATTTTTAGTATAAGCGACTACTTTTTTACCACAGAATATACTAAATGTTGTAAATTTATTTTTATTATTAGTGCATATTGGAACTTTATTACAACATACATCAAATGTGTAATTTATTGGTGGTATACCTAATATTTCTTTTGTTGCTTCACTACTTATTTCTTTTTCTATGAATGTACCTTTTTCTGAAACAGAATAAATATTTTTATGTGTACAAATATATATTTTGTTTTCTTTTTTTCTATAATATATAGAATTAATATTTGATATTAAAGCTTCTGGAACTTTTAATTTTATACAGTCTATTTCATCATACATAGAGTTTAATTTATATATATGATTTTTGTCATTTAGAACTGATGCAAAGAATGTATTGTTGCATGTATCTTTTGTTATGCTGTTATATGAAGATGAAACACAGATAAAGCATTCTTCTTTTTCACAGAGACTATAATTAATGATTTTATTCTCTAAAGGAGACGTGAAAACAAATAGGTCTTTTTTGTATACTCCTGAAGAATATGGCGTGAGTGGATCATTTAGAAGTGGAACTTTACATACTATCTTTAACATATTATATTCACCCTTACTTTTCATTTTTATTATATGTATAAATAATGATTTTGCCATTACAATAGATTTTACTTTTCATAATATATAAAAAAGGAGGGAACGTATGAAAAGAAGACATTTAGCTTATTTAAGAATAAAGATACAAAGTAATCAATTTGAATTTATTGAAACTTATACTTTTTTAAAACCTACTGTTATGTATTTAAAAAATCAGTTTTTTATAGAAGTTAAATATATAGATAAAAATAAGATAAGATTCAATTTAAGAAGTGAATTAATACCTGAATATAATAAGGAAATTATATTAAATTTATGTGGAAGAAATAAAAAGAGTTTTGTTATAGATAATTATAGATTATGTTTTAAGCTTACAGAAATTAATATTTTGAGACGTATATATTGTGAAAGAGGAAATAATATATGTTAAATATAATAACAATTATTAATAGTTAAACATACTATACCAAGAAAGGGGAAATGAATTTTATGTCAATGCCAATTATTACACCTAGTAACGTTACTAAGTGTCAAGCTATAAGCGATATCATTGAAAGTGTTGCTCTTGAACAAACTGGATTATCTCATATTCTTAATGCGGAGGGAGAAAAAATTCAGGCTGCTTTAAAATTATCTACTACTAATGCTGAACTTTTAGCGATTAATAAGTCTGTTCAAACTATGGTTAACTCTGTATCTAGACTTGAGATGATTCTTCAAAGTAAATTAGAATTATTTGGAGATTGTTTATGTGATTGTACTCCAAATATATAGTTAAAATAAAAAAAGTGCTTAGCACTTTTTTTATGTGATGTTACAAATTATAGAAGAGAAGAGTTTTAATTTATTTATTAATATTCTTTCAAGATAGTTTAAAGATTTTATTGTTCTTGAAACAGATTTATTTACTTTTAATATTTCTTCATATGTACCTGTTTTTAATACTTGTTCTATCTTTTCACTTTCTGCGTTTAATATATGAGAAATACTTGTTTCTTGATATGCAATAGATTCTATCATATCCCCTACTGCGTCTTCTCTACTAATGAGACTAGAAGTTATTATTGGATAAGACATATACTTCCTCCTTAAATCTAAACTGTTATATTTATATGTTATATTATTTTTTATGTACGTATATACTCTTCACTTAAAGAATTAATACATAATATAAAGTGAGTGAATAAGATTTTGTTTTATTCATGATAAGAAGGAGGAAATAAAAATATGAGTATGCCTATTATTAAACCGGGGACTATTACTAGAGAGGAATCGGTTGGAAATATCATAGAATCTATTTCTATGGAAGAGTCAGGAATTTCACATGTTCTTAATGCAGAGGCTGAAAAACTTAATAAAGTTATCAGTAATCCAAATGTTACACCTCAAGAGTTAATTAATATTAATAAATCTGTTAAAAATACAGTAGATAATGTTATTAATTTAGAGCTTAGTTTAAAAAATAAATTAAATTTATTTACAGATGAGATCTGTAAAATAAGTTAGAAAAGGAGAAAATATATATGTCATTTGTTTATGCAAATCCAGGATCAGGTCCAAGTGCTGGTGGAATTGGATGGTTTGATTTTGGTAATTTAACTATAAATCCAGGACAGTCTTATACAGGTTTGACAGGAACTTTAAGTGATGGGTCTACTGTTACTTTTGATATAAAGAGTATACCTACTTCTTTTGTTCCTTTTACTGCAAATACTTTACCTAGACCATTTTCGTATTTTGGAAGTTCTCAATATACTGGTTTAACAGGTAATCCTGCTTTAACTACTCCACTTCTATCTAATTATGGAACTAATAGCACTGTAGAAATTACTAATATCGTTGTAAAAGATGTTAATAATAATATTGTTCCTAATTTTACAGCAGTTGTAGCGGATGCAGAAAGTACTAATAAGTTTCCTCAATATACAGAGCACCTTACTTTTACTACTACTGGAAATCCTTGGAGTTTACTTAGTACTATAGGTCCTAATCCTCCTACTATAGTAGGAGTTGGTAGTAATAGTGTTACTATTACTGGAACTAATCAGTCTTCACAAGCTGCGTATGTTTTAACTTCTACTAATCCTACAGCGCTTACTTTAGAAACTTTTGGTAGAGAAGCTGTTTCTATTGGATTTAGTACTACTCGAATTACTTTAAAGAAAATCATTGGTTCTAGAATTAAAAGTTCTGATCAATTTGATTTAAGTATAGCTGGGACTCCTAATTCTCAGGTATTTACTAGTGGAAGTAGTGAAGGATTACAAACTGTTTATTCAACTATTTATGCAATAGCGGGGAATACTTATACTATTAATGAATTAATGAAAGCCGGTAGTGGAAGTTTATTAACTGATTATACTGTATCTACTTCAGCGGTTAATAAAACTTTAGATGGAATTACTCCTCCAGTTGGTCCTTTAGCGATTAATGTTACTCCTCAACTAGGAGATGATATAACTTATACTATTACTAACGCTGCTCCTGAAACTTTTACTAAAAAAGTTGATAAGGCTTATGCTGATTTAGGAGATGTTCTTACATATACTGTTACAATAGATAATCCAAATAGTTTTGCAGTTAATAATGTTTTGATGAGTGATCCTACTCCTGCAGGGACTACTTATGTAGGTAATTTACTTGTAAGTGCTCCTTATACTGGAACTAATCCTAATACTGGTATTACTATTAATACTATTCCAGGGGATGGTAGTGTTACTGTTTCTTGGCAAGTTAAAGTTAACTCTAATATTGCAACTTCTCAAGTAAGTAATGTTGCTAGTGTTACTGTTCCTGGTGGTACTAGTGGAAACACTAATATAGTTAAAACTTCTATTAATAATGCAGATTTAACTTCTACTAATAATTTTATTAAGTCAGTTTCTCCTACTACTGCTAAACCTGGAGATACTCTTTCTTATACTATAACTCTTACTAATACAGGGAACGTATCAGCGAATAATGTTGTAGTTACTGATGTTATTCCTGCTGGAACTACTTATGTAGCTGGGTCTGTTACTTCTTCTTTACCTTTTACTGGGGACCCTACTTCTACTATTAATCTTACTTCTCCAATTGTAGCTTTAGGTACCGCAACTATTACTTTTAAAGTTAAAGTTGGACCTAATACTCCAGTAGTTAATCCTATACCTAATACAGCTAAAGTTGATTATGCTTATACTGTAGATCCAGCTAATCCTAATGGAACTAAAAAGTCTGGAAATAGTAATACTGTATTTACTAATATAGTTAATGCTTCTTCTACAACTACTAAGTCTTCAGATAAAGATATAGCTTATATAGGAGATGAAATTAAATATAATATAAATGTTACTAACACTGGTAATACTCCAATGGATAGTGTAATAATTAGTGATGTTATCCCTAATGGTACAGTTTATATTCCTGGTTCTTTAGTGGTTTCTGCTCCTTATACAGCTGATATTACTACTGGTGTTACTCTTACTAATCCTATTCTACCAGGACAAAATGTTACTTTAAGTTTTAGTGTAAAAGTAGTTTCTATTCCTAATCCTAATCCTATTAAGAATAAAGCTATTACTAATTTTAAATATACTCTTAATCCAGGTAATCCTGATAGTGAAAGTGGAACTTCTACAAGTAATATAGCTTCTACTATAGTTTTTAGAAATAATTATTTACAAGAGATTAATGATTTAATTCAATCTGTTGCATTAGAAGAGGCCGCTCTTGGAAATATAGCTAATCAAGAAGGAGCTAAGATACAAGCTGCTTTAGCTATTCAAAATATTACTACTGAAGAGCTTATGTGTATTAATAAGAGTGTTCAAGATATGTTAGATTCTATTAATACTTTAAATTCTATTTTAAAACAAAAATTAAATATAGTTAATTGTCAAATTAGTGGTTGTACTTGTTGTTAAGTACTAAAAGAATGAGAAATCATTCTTTTTTTGTGTATATGTAATCTTTTAAGTATTTTTAGTTTCATATAATATATTGAACATATAAATTATAATAATTTAATTATATATTTTTTATTATATAAATAAGAAAGGAGAAATATATATGTCATTTGTTTATGCTAATTCTGGTTCTGGTCCTAGTGCTGGTGGAATTGGATGGTTTGATTTTGGGAGTTTGAATTTAAAACCAGGAGATAGTTATACTGGTCTTGGGGGTACTTTAAGTGATGGTACTACTATTACTTTTGATCTTTCTGCTCCTTTGTCTTCAGCGATGGTTTTTAATGCTATACCTTCTCCTACGTATGGTGTTTTTGGTTATGTTAATTACACTGGTATTTCTGGTAATGTACTTTTACAAAATGATAGAATTGGAGATTTAAATCCTGGTACTATTGTTTTGTCTAATATTGTTGCGAAGGATATTAATGGAAATGTAATTAATTCTTTTACTACTTTAGTATCTGATGCAGAGAACACTAATATTGGAGAGTCTTGGAAGTTTATAACTGATGGAGATCCTTGGAAACTTTTTTATACTATAGGAAACAATCCTACTACTCTAAATGGAGTAGGAACTAATACTGTTGATATTATTGGAACTACTCAGTTATTTACAGCTGATTATGTTTTATCTACTGATGGTCCTAAAACTTTGACTCTAAGTACTATATCTAATGGAGGTTTAGAAGCTGTAGCGATTGGTTTTGTTACTACTAGTATTACTCTTCAAAAAGTTATTGGTAATAGGATTAATTCTAATGATCAATTTAATCTTAGTATTTCAGGAATTCCTACAAATAGTGTTTCTACTACTGGAAATACTAATGGGATACAAGTTGAACGCGCTACTATATATGCACTTCCTTTAAATACTTATACTTTAAATGAATCTATGAGTGTAGGTAGTGTGAGTTTATTATCTGATTATATTGTTAAAAATTCTGGTATTAACGCTACTCCTGGAGGGACTACTCCATCTACTGGTAATTTTCCTATAAATGTTACACCTGCTTTAGGAGATGAAATTGTTTATACTGTTATAAATGCAGAAAAGGAGACTTTTACTAAAGCTGTTGATAAGAGTTTTGCAAATAAAGGAGATATTCTTACATATACTGTTACTATTAATAATCCTAATGATTTTGTTATTAATAATGTTTTAATGTCTGATCCTATTCCTGCAGGGACTACTTATATGGGAAATCTTATAGTTAGCTCACCATATTCTGGAACTAATCCTCAAAGTGGTATTACTATTAATTCTATCGCACCTATGGGAAACGCAACTGTTTCTTGGCAAGTTCAGGTTAATTCTGATACTCAAACAGCTAGTGTTAGTAATGTTGCTAGTGTTTCTGTTCCTGGAGGTAATAGTGGAAATACAAATATTGTTACTACTAAAATAAATAATGCAGATCTTACTAGTACTGGAAATTTTATTAAATCTGTTGATAAATTAAATGCTGTAGCTGGAGATGAACTTACATATACTTTAGCTCTACGTAATACAGGTAACGTATCAGCTAATAACGTTGTAGTTAAAGATATTATTCCTGCAGGTACTACTTATGTTCCGTTTTCTACTACATCTTCTCTACCTTTTACTGGGGATGCAAGTTCTTTTATTACTCTTTCTTCTCCTATAATTCCTGGTGGAAATGAAACTATTTCTTTTAAAGTAAAAATTAATAATACTATACCTTTAATTAATCCTATACCTAATAATGCTTCTGTTAATTATACTTTTACTGTAGATCCTGCTAAGCCTAATGAAGTCGCAAATAAAGGTTATAGTAATACAGTATATACTAATGTTGTTTATCCTAAAGCAGATGTTAGTAAAACAACAGACAAGAGTGTTTCGTATATTGGTGAAGTAATCACTTATAATATTAATGTTGTTAATAATGGGAACACTCCACTAGAAAATGTTGTAGTTAATGATTTAATTCAAAATGGAGTTATATATATACCTGGAAGTTTAGTAGTTTCTGTTCCTTATTCAAATGATATTACTAGTGGTGTTATACTTAGTAATCCTATTTTAACTGGAGATAATGTTACTATAAGTTTTAAAGTTAAAGTTACATCTATTCCTAATCCTAATCCTATTAATAATAAAGCAGTGGTTAAATATGATTATGTTCTTAATCCTAATAGTCCTAATATGGAAAGTGGTACAGAAAGTAGTAATATAGTTTTAACTATGATTTTTAGAAATAATTATATAAATGAAATTAATGATATTATTCTATCTGTTTCAATGCAACAAAGTGCTTTAGCTGCTATTATCAATGAAGAAGGAGCTAAAATACAAGTTGCTTTAAATATACAAAATATATCAAGTAATGAACTTATGTGTATTAATAAGAGTGTTAAAGAAATGATAAGTTCAATTAATAGACTTGAAGATATATTAAAGGAAAAATTAAATATACTAGATTGTCAAATTAATGGATGTGAATATTGTAAATAAACAGTTATAAATGAAAAACTACATATTTTATATTTATGTAGTTTTTTATTTATAACTTATCAATATTAATAAGTTTTCCTCTTTCACAATGTTTATAAAACTCTAGTACTGAAATATGATCTTTTGGTTTTTTATATTCTCTTATAACTAGATTTTCTTTAATACAATTATTATTTAATTCATTTTTAATATATTTTTGTTGTACATCAGTTAGTAGTTCTTTAAGTGATGAGTATTCATGTATTGACTTAAATAACTCCCATGAATGTTCAAACCAATAAAATTTATTATTTTTTTTATATGTTAGAAAAGTATGTGTAGGGTATTTATCATTATCATAATAAGCTATGAAATATGTTTTTATATCCCAGTTATTATTTCTAAAGTAGTATCTTTCTAATTCTACTTGATCCCAACATACACCAACATTGTTTTTAAGTATTTCTTTTCTTGTTTGTAAGATATAATGATTTGAATATGAATCATCAATGTCATTATGTAATTCATGGTTATAATCCATCCAACCATAATTTATTTTATTCATCTTAGTCATTATTTCTGTTTCATTATAATAATTCCATATATTTAGTGATCCTTTAGCTTTTATAGGTTCTTTTAATACTTCTATATTTTTAAGTATCCAAGCATATCTTCCTAAAGAATATTCTCCACATATATATTCTTTTTTATTGAGTTTTATATCTTTTAAGAATTTCTCATCCATATAAATACAATCTACTAGTTTGCATTTACAAATAATATATCCATAGTTCATTTCTGAGGTAGATATAATATCTTTAAGTAATTTATCTTTTAAGATATTATTTTTTATTTTACTTAAACTTGCATGAATAAATAGTTCTCCTCTGTAATTAGTTTTCCAACTTCTTGTTTCAATAAACTTTTTTTTATTTTTTATAAGAGTTGCCCATGGTTCTTTTATACTTATTACTTTCATGTTACACCTACTTTATATGTTTATTATACTATAAAAAGTAATATATTAATAATAAAAAAACGGGAGCTTTTGCTCCCAGGGGGTTTTGAATACACTCTCACCTTAAATTCGTAAGAGCTATTCTCATAGTAAGTAGAATTACTTCTCTACTATGATATACCTATTATATAATTTATAATAAGGGTAAGTCAACCAGTTTTTTAGAATTTAAATAATC
>JAVXDN010000024.1:0-12429 GCA_036658935.1 Bacilli bacterium
GTGATGTTAGAAAGTTTAATAGAAAAGAAATAAATGATATTATGGAATAATTTTAAGAAAATATTATATATATTTTTTCTTTTTTAGTGAAAGTGTGGTATAATAGGTAACACTTAAAGGAAAGAGGATGATTATTCATGGATAAAATTAAATATAAAGAGATTCTTAAAGATATTAAATCTATAGGAGATAATCCTAAGTCTGTAGAGAATGATTATATATGTGTTTTAAATGAAATTAAGAATAGTGTAGGGGATGATAATAAGTCTCTTATAACTTTAATAGATAAGGGTATTAATAAGTCAAAGGACTATAATACTACTCTTAGTATATTAACTAATGTTTTATCTTCTTCTGAAGAAAAAGAGATATTTACTAATATTGTTTCTCTTAATAAGCAGTATGATAGTGCTCAAAAGGTAGTTAAGGATGCTCAAAGTGTAAACTATAATGCTAAGCTTATAAAAGATCTTATTAAGGAAAGAGAAGAGGTTAAGTTAAAACTTAAAAGTTTTAAAAAACCTTTTAGAATATTTAAGTATCAATATGAAAGTTATTTATTAAATGTAAGAGCTTATAAAGATAAAAGAAAAAGAATTACTGATAAGATTAGTGATTTAAAGTCTTCTACTACTTATTTACTTGAAGATATTTTAAAAAGTAAGTATGGAAAGTATTTAAATATTGATGCTAAAGAAGAAGTAGAGAATGTAGTTATTGATAAAGTTAAAAATTCTAAGAATATTATTAGTAATAAGATGATGAATAGATTATTTACTGTTACTGAAAAAGAAAAAAATATTATAAAAGGTTTAGTGGATATTAAGAAGTTTTCTTTAGGAGATTGTTCTTTTAATGTAGATTATACTCTTATAGAAGATATTTTATCTTTTAAAGATAAAATTAATACTGAGGAAGTTTTATTTGCTTTAGCGATGCTTAATTCTTCTTTAAGTAATGAGTTCTCATGTATGGAAGAAAGTCTTGAGAATTTAGCAGTATTAAGAAAATCAAAAGATCAACAATAATTATTATAAAAGGTAATAGAAATATTACTTTTTTTATAGTATAATTTTTATATGAAAAGAGAAGAAAAATTATGGAATTTAAAATAGAAGAAATATTAGAATGTATTTATGAGTCTTTAGGATATAAGGGATATAATATAGTATCTCCTTCTTCAAGAGTAGAGTTATGTGATTATCAAATTAACACATGTTTTTCTATTTCTAAGAGTTTTCATATTTCTCCTACTGTTATTGGAGAAAAGATAGTTAATGAGATTAAGTTATTAGATAACTTTAATGATTATTTTAAGTCTGTTGAGTTTTTTGCTCCTGGGTTTATTAATATTACTGTATCTGATAAGTTTATATGTGATAATAATATGTTGCTTATTAATGATTTAGGTATAAGTAAAAATAATAGTCAAAAGTATTTTTTAGATTATGGTGGAGCGAATGTAGCGAAGCCTCTTCATATAGGTCATATAAGACCTGCTATTATAGGAGAGAGTTTAAAAAGAATTCTTAAGTTAAAAGGTAATACTACAATAAGTGATGTTCATTTAGGAGATTATGGTCTTCAAATAGGTGAAGTGATTTTTTCTTGTATTAGAGATAAAAAACAAGTAGAAGATATTACTTTAGAGTATTTATCTATAGTTTATCCTCTTATTAGTGCTGAATGTAAGGATAATGAGGAAACTCTTAATGTTTGTAAGAATATTACTTTAGAGCTTCAATTAGGTAATCAAAAGTATCAAGAGTATTTTAAAAAGATATGTGATGTATCTATTAAGGATATTAAAGAGATTTATGATTATTTAGGAGTTAGTTTTGATTTATGGTTAGGTGAAAGTGATAGTTATGATGTTATTCCTGAGTTAATTAGTATTCTTGAAGGTAAAGGTTTAGTTTCTTTAAGTGAAGGAGCTAAGGTTATTAATATAAAGAAACTTAGTGATACAAAGGAATATCCTCCTTTGATTTTACAAAAGAGTGATAATGCTTATTTATATGCTACTACTGATTTAGCTTGTGTTTTAGATAGAAAAAATAAATATAATCCTGATTATATTTTATATGTTGTTGATGCTAGACAATCTCTTCATTTCGAGCAGGTATTTAGGGTTTGTGAGATGAGTGGGATAAGTAAGAGTACTAGTCTAGAACACATAGCTTTCGGTACTATAAATGGCTTAGATGGCAAGCCTTTTAAGACTAGAAGTGGAGAGACTTTAAAGTTAAGAGAGTTATTTTCTTTAGTAAGAGAAGAATTTATTTCTAAAAGAGAAGAGAATAAGAATTTAAGTGAAAAGGACTTAGATATTATAGTAAATTCTATTATTAAGTTTGCAGATCTTCAGAATAATAGAGAAAAGAATTATATTTTTGATATTTCAAAGTTTAGTGATGTTTCTGGAAAGACAGGTCCTTATATTGAATATACTGCTCTTAGAATAAGAAAAATATTAAATGAAAACAAACCTATAAATGATAATTTAGGAAGTTTTATTGAGAATAAGTATGAAAGAGATTTAAGAATTAAATTATTTGAGTTTGATAAAGTTCTTAATAATGCAGTAGAGGAAAGATCTCCTCATTTTATTGCTGAATATGTTTATAATTTATGTAATTTAGTTAATTCTTTTTATGAGAATAATAGGATAAGTACTTTAGAGGATGAAGTTCTTAAGTCTTCATGGATTAATTTATTAGCTTTATGTTATAAATATATTGAAGTATCTCTAGAATTATTATTAATAGATATTCCAAGTAAAATGTAGTTATATATTATTTAAATATTTAATATAATATGGTATAATTAAAAAATATGAAAGAAGTAAATATGAGAGATAAAAAAGAAGAATTCTATGATATTTATAATGAATTCTATAATGTAGAAAAATATAAGAAACTTAGTAATGAAGTTCATCATGGAGTTTCAAGGTTAGATCATATAGGTAGAGTAGCGAAGTTAAGTTTTAGTGTGTCTAAGCATTTACATATGGATTATGTGAGTGCGACTAGAGGAGCTTTTATGCATGACTTTTTTACTTTAGAAGATTTTAATAAAACTGGAGAGAAAAGTTCTTTTAAGACTCATCCTTCTCTTGCTTTAAAGAATGCTAAGAAGTATTTTAATACTAATAGTGTTGAAGAAGATGTAGTTTTAAAACATATGTATCCAGTGACTAAAGAAAGACCTAAGTATAAAGAAAGTTATTTAGTATCTATTGTAGATAAGGTTGTTAGTTTATATGAAGTTGTTCATTTTAAACTTAAACTTAATTTAAGTATCGCTGTTATATTTTTATTTAATAATTTAAAATAAAAGAATTCTTGTTATAAGAATTTTTTTTATTGGTGTCCCCGAGTGGAGTCGAACCACCGCTCTAACCCTTAGGAGGGGTTTGTTTTATCCAGTTAAACTACGAGGACATGATATGATTTTATCATAAAGAGATGTATTAATAAATAGTAAAAAAATAGTATTTTTTAAATTATTACTTTACACTTTATGTTGCAATTTGTCGAATACATGTATATAATAGTTTTTATTAGGTAGCGTTTCGCTATCAGGCAAAGGGAGGTTTTGAAGTGGCAAAGAACACTAATGGTAAGAAAAGTACAATTAAGCCTGTAGATGTTAAATCAAGTAATGTAACTGAGTTTACTGAAGAAGAAACAAATAAAAAAGTTATTTTATTAATTTTATTATCTATGCTTGTAGTTATTGGATTAATTATCGGATCTATTTTCTATTTTCAAAATAAGAATAAGGATAATGATGGGGGAGATGATAACGATGTAGATGCACCAGTTATTGTTAATCCTGAAGTTAAACCTGAACCAGAAACAGAAGTAAAACCTATAGTTCAAAAGACTTATGAACTTAATTTCTATGATGAAAATGATGTATTAATATCTAGTACTATGGTAACTAATTTTAGTTTAGTTATTTATCCAAATGTAGAAAGTAAAGAAGGATACGATGCTTTTTGGATAGTACAAAATACTGAAAAAGGTAAGAATTATTTTCTAAGATATAAACAATTCTATACTATTTCTTATTTAATAGGAAATGAAACTAAGACAGTTAAAGTTTATGTTGGAGATAAAACTCAAGAATATAATCCAATTAAAAAAGGATATAAGTTTAATGGATGGTTTACTGATAAAGAATTAAAAACTCCATTTGATATGAGTTTAGCACTAAGCGGAAATGTTTCATTATATCCAAGTTTCACTTATATTAATGCAGAAGTAAACAGCTTGAACTTTGGAGCTACTAGTATTGATAAAGGTGGATTAGAACTTGAAGTTTCTTTAACTGGGAAAAATGCATATAATTTTAATTTTACTGGTAAACAAAATTCAAATATGAAGGCTGTAAATGATTTAGGTTTTGGTACTGATACTCATTTAATGCCTATTAAGATTTTTGCACCTGAGGGAGTTAAAGTTGATTGGAGTAAGACTACTTATAGTTTAGATGGAACTACTTATAATAATACATTAATTAATGAAGACTATGATCCTACAGATAATTCATTTATGTATGTTGTAGGCGCTAGACATGGAGATGAAGGTAAGGCTTTATCTACACTTAGTATTAAGTGGAATGATACTACTGTTGTTACATACAATGTAAGTTATAGTTTTTCATATTTATATAATGTTAATTATATTATTGATGGTAAAACTACAGAATCTACATTTGTTGGAGGGTCTACTGAAAAGTTAGAACCAGCAGTTAAAAAAGATAAATATATGTTTGCTGGATGGTTTAGTGATGAAAAATTCACAAGTGAAGTAACATCATTTGATAAAGTATTTGATGATATAACTTTATATGCTAAGTATGACTATATCAATGGAAATACAGTAAGTATGGAAATTGAAGGATTAAATATTAATAAGGAAGAAACTACTGTTACTTCTACTAAACAAAATAATGATTATATATTAAATGTTGAAGGTGTTTTATCTCAAGCATCTAGTAATGCAATTAAGCATTTTGGATTTGGAAATGATACACATATTATTCCTTTAGAAATATATGCTCCAGAAAATGTTGTAGTTGACTGGACTAAAGTTACTTATAAAGTAGGAACTAATGAGTTCACACCTGTAACAAATGATTTATATAATGCTAAAACAAATGGATTTATATATTTAGTTGGAACACACTTAGGAGATGAAGGACATGCTTTATCTAAGTTAGTTATTAAGTGGGATGGAAAGACTGAATCTAGTTATACTGTTAGTTATCCTAATATAACTTATGGACACAATATAAGTTATATGGATGGAACAACTGAGGTAGGAACTGGAAGTTATGTAAGTAAAATAGGATACAATAATAATTTAATGGAAGCTGTAGTAAAAGAAAATCTTAACTTTGTTGGATGGTATGATAATGCTTTATTTAATGGTACTGCAGTAACAAAAGATACAGTAGCGAGTAAAACAGGAATGCTTACTTTATATGCTAAGTATGAAAATGTTTATAAATTAAATTATGAATTAAATTCTAAATATGCAGTAAATGATAAAGAGAATGAAGCTATACTTACTGTAAAAGAGAGTGATGGATCAATTAAACTTAAAGATCCTACTAATTCAAAAGCTATTAGATTTGAAGGATGGTATATTGATAAAGAATTAACAACTAAGTTAGTAGATAATGATATTAATAATATTGATTTATCTAAGCTAACTCCTAACTCAACAGTTACATTATATGCTAAATGGAGTTATGTTGTTAAATATGATTTGAATTCTGAAGGTATAACTGATATTAGTGTTAAATCATTCGATGATGGTAATGTTTCTACAAATGAAAAAGTTTTATTAACTAATACTGCTACTGGTAAAAGAGATTCAATAAGTTATAAAATAAAAGGTTGGAGTTTGACAAAAAATGGAAATAAATTAACTGAATATGAAATTAATGAGATTGATTCTGATAAAGGAATAGTAACATTATATGCTATTTGGCCAATTGATTAATTAAAAAAATAAGAACAAGCAAGTACTAAGTGCTTGTTTTTGTTTTGTATATTATATATAATTAAAATCAAGAGGAATACAAATGAAAGTAATAATAGATAATCAGGAATATATAGTTAATATTGAAAAAAAAGGAAATAAAAATACATATATTAGAGTTAAGGAAGACCTAGAAATATATGTAACTACTTCTTATTTAGTAACTAACAAATTTATAGAAAATCTTATTGAGGAAAATAAAGCTAAGATATGGAAAATGATAGAAGTTCAAAAGAAAAGAATAGAGAAGTCTCTTAAGTTTTATCTTCTAGGTAATAAGTATGATATAGTGTTATGTGACAGTTTTAAAAAACCGGTAATTGATGAAGATAAGATATTTGTTAGTTCTTTAAAAGTATTAGATAAGATAGGTAGGGATAAGGCTTCTATTATATTTAGAGAAAGAATGGATATATGTTATAATTTAATAAATAACAAAGAGAATATACCTTATCCTAATCTTAGGATAAGAAAGATGAAAGGGAAATGGGGACATTGTAAAAAGTCTGATTCTACTGTTACTTTAAATCTAGATTTAATTAAATATGAAATAGATGATATTGATTATGTTATTATTCATGAATTGTCTCATTTGTTACATTTTAATCATTCAAAAGAATTTTGGGATTGTGTTGAAAGATATAAACCTAATTATAAAATAAATAGAAAACATTTAAGGGAGGAATAATGATAGAATCAACTGATAATGATAGAGTTAAATATTTAAAGAAGTTAAGAGATAAAAAATATATTGATATGTATAAAGAGTTCTTAGTTGAAACTCCTCATTTAGTTGAAGAGGCTTTTAAGGCAGGGTGTTTAAAAGAAATATTTGTAGTTAAAGAATATGAAGGGATGTTAGAAGTTAAGACTACTAATATATCTTTAAAAGTTATGAAAGATATTTCAGTTCTTTCTACGCCTTCAAATGTTATTGGTCTTTGTTCTAAAATAGATATGAATGATGATATTGGTTCAAGAGTTGTTTTACTTGATGATATACAAGACCCAGGGAATTTAGGAACTATTATTAGAACTTCTCTTGCTTTTAATATAGATACTATCTGTTTATCAAAAAATTCAGTAGGTATGTATAATGATAAAGTTATAAGGTCAAGTGAAGGGATGATATTTCATATTAATATTAAGTATGTAGATTTAAAAGATGTTATAATTCAGTTAAAGGAAAAAGGTATTATTGTTTATGCTACTCAAATGGAAAATGGTACTGAACTTAAGTCTATAAGTAAGAGGAACGAATATGCAGTTTTATTAGGTAATGAAGGTAAAGGAATTAAAAAAGAATTAATAGATATGTGTGATGCATCTATATATATTAAAATGAATGATAAGTGTGAAAGCTTGAATGTAGCGTTAAGTACTGCTATAATATTATACAATTTATGGGAGAAGTAATGAATATAAAATATGTAGGTAAAATAGTAAATACTCATGCTCTTAAGGGTGAGCTTAGAATAATATCACAAATAGATAATAAGGATCTAGTATTTAAAGTATCTAACTGTCTTTTTATTGGAAAAGAGAAAAGAAAAGAAGTAATTAATAGTTATAGAAAACATAAGAATTATGATATGGTTACTTTTAAAGGATACAATGACATATTAGAAGTTAAAAGTTTTATAGGAGAGAATGTGTATTTTGATAGAGATTTAATAGATAGTAGTATATTATTTGAAGATGATATTATTGGTTTTAATTGTATATATAATAATGAAGAAATAGGTAAATTAACTAATATTACTAATAACAATGGATATAAATTATTAGTAATAGATGATCATATTTATGTTCCTTATAATAAGGAGTTTATTGAAAAAATAGATGCATGTGAAATCATTTTAAAAAACTTGGAGGGATTAATATGAGGATAGATATTTTAACATTATTTCCAGAAATGATTAAACCTTTTATAGATTCTTCTATTATAGCAAGAGCTTTAAAAGAAAATAAAGTTCAAATTAATATTATTAATTTCAGAGATTTTTCTTTACTTAATAATAAACAAGTAGATGATACTCCTTATGGTGGAGGAGCGGGTATGGTTCTTATGTGTGAACCAATCTATAGGGCTATTGAGAGTGTAAGGACAAAAGACTCTAAGGTAATTTTACTTACACCAAGTGCTCAGTTATATAATCAAAAAACAGCTTATGCTTTATCTAAGGAAAAGCATCTTATTATAGTTAGTGGTCATTATGAAGGTTTTGATGAGAGAATTAAAGATTACTGTGATATGAGTTTGAGTATTGGAGAATACGTTTTAACTGGTGGAGAATTACCAGCTTCTGTTATAGTTGATTCTATAGTAAGGCTTTTACCAAATGTAATTAATGAAGAAAGTTTAGAAAGTGAAAGTTTTACTGATGACTTATTTGATTATCCGGTTTATACTAAGCCTAGAGTTTTTAATGGAGTTAGTGTGCCTGAAGTATATTTAAGTGGAGACCATAAAAAAATAGAAGAAGCTAGAAAAGCATCTAGAAATAGTTGTAATTAAGAATATTAGTATCTAAGGAGGTATATTTATGAATTATCATTTAACTCGTGAAGGGAAGAGAAAACATATTAGCTATTTCTCTTGTAAAATAGATGGATTAGTAATAAAAAATAACAATGATAAAAAGAATAATATGATTATTCAAAAGATTACAATCACTGATTTAAAACTTATTGATAATTACACTAAACAAAAATTCGATAGAAGGTTTACTAAATTATTTAAACTTATGTATGATATATTATCTACAGAAGATGATACTAATGAGTCTACTGCAGTTGTTTTAGGAGAAATAGAAAAACTTAAAGAAACTGTTGAAAATAAATATAGAGAATATATAAGTCGTAAAGAATATTTTGATTTACTAGCTAAGTTAGAAGTTATAGAAACAGAGTTTAAAAATAAATTATATGAAAAATATTATTCTAGTTCACTAGATTATGAAGAAAAGAATATGCATATGTAAAAAAGATAATATATCTTTTTTTATATAATACATTATCTTAAAGGAGTGTAGTAATTATGTTAAAGTATGAAGAAACCTGCTTTGCTAAAAAGATGATATCAGATTGTCCTATTCCAAGTAGTGAATATATTAAAGATACTTTTTGTACTTTATATAAAGCAGGAGAAGAGTTTAAAAACAAATTTTGGAATCAAGAAATTAAATTAACTTTTTTTGATGGAAGAGTAATAAATATAAATCTTAAACCAAGTGAGTTTATATCTACAATTGGAATTGATTTAAAAAGAATAAGAAAAGCACAAAATGATACAAGAGTTCTTGATATGCTTGAAGAAATGAATGATAATCCTCAAATGTATGAAGATTTTAATAGTAGAAATGGTGGATATATTTTTAATTATTATAAGATTAAAGTTAAAAGCACTTTATTTATTGAAACTCCTGAGTTTTCTTCACTTAAATACTTTTTACTTACTGATCCTTTAACTAAAAAAGATTATCTTGTATTTAGTTCTATGGAAAAAGAATTATCTTTTATATCATATTTATTAAGTAAGAAAGAAAAAAACTATTCGATTGAAGATACTTTAATTTATAAGGAAAAGTTTCCAAGTGCTTTTAATGGCTTGAATTTAACTTTTCCAGTATCATGTAAAATAAGTGATAATAAGAATCAAACTTCATTTGAAACTTCTTTAGATATTGATCAAGTTCAAGATATGTATTTATATTATTCTGATTTTATTAATTTTAAATATAGTAGTGAATACGCTCAAACGCTTAAATTAAAATGAAAGTGTTGAATATATATTAAAGATATGATATTATTAAGTAGCTTAAATCCGATGCAAGGAAATAAATTGTATGATTAATAAAAGCAAAAACAAAGGAGTGAACTGTATGAACAGAATTATTGATTTAATCAATAAAAAGCAAATGAATCCTAGCGTTCCAGAATTTAGAGTTGGAGATACTGTTAAAGTAGACGTTAAGATTGATGAAGGTAAGAGACAGAGAGTACAATCTTATGAGGGTATTGTTATAGCTCGTAAGGGTGGAAGTGTTTCAGAAACATTTACTGTACGTAAGAAGAGTCCTAATGGAGTTGGAATTAATAGAATATTTCCAGTTAATAGTCCTCTTATTACAGTTACTGTTATTAAGAAAGGTAGAGTTAGAAGAGCTAAACTTAATTTCTTAAAAGATGTTAAAGGTGGATTCAAGATTAAAGAGAGAAATTAGGAGTTGTATTCCTAATTTTTTTGTAGAAAGGGAATGTTTATATGAAGTTTATAAAGAGTGTTTTACCTTACGTAGTAATAATAATTATTATAATTTTAATGCGTAGTTTTATTGTATCTCCTGCAGTAGTTAGTGGAGAGAGTATGATGAATACTTTATACGATAATGAGATAGTTTTAGTTAACAAGATAAGTTTACATACAAAGAAAATAGAAAGATATGATTTAGTTGTAGTTAATTTTAGAAATGAAAAGATAATTAAAAGAGTTATAGCTTTACCTAATGAAAAAATAGAGTATAGGGAAAATAAATTATTTATTAATGATAAAGAAATAAAGACTCCAATAAAGTTTGAAGAAACTGATGATTTCTCTTTTAAAACAAAAGATAATGAATATTTTGTAATGGGAGATAATAGAGATGATTCTCTAGATAGTAGAGTAATTGGTTCTATTAATGAAGATGATATTAAAGGAAAAGTTCATTTTGTTTTATTTCCATTTAATAAGTTTGGTAGAGTTAAGTAATATATAGAATAAAAGTTAAAAAAAATCTACAACATCAAAAAGTATTTTAGTGCTTGTAAAGCTTTTGTTGAATTAAAAAAGATTGGTGCCTATTCTATAGGAACTGATATAAGTACATCTTTAAATGCTTTTGGAAACAATCCTGGGAAATTAGAAATAAAAGATTTGGATTTGTCTGTTCGAAGAAGCTCTAGTTATTGGTTATATGATAGTGAATTAAAATGTACTGGATATAGAAAAGATTCATTCTTTGAATATTTTAAATCTAGAAAAGAACTTTTAGAACCAGTGATTTTGCATCCGGATTGTTATGTTTATTTATCAGTTAATGATATAATAAGTAATAATGATTTGCAACTGGAAGAGGCATTAAAACATTTTAGTAATTTAAAAATAAAGTGAAAGAAGATAATTTAACTAGTTAGAAATTTTTAGAAGTTAAGAAAGAGGAATATAAAAAAAGCATAAGCAAATATGTATCAAAAAAGAGAGGAAATAAGAGATAAAAAATTAGACAATAGTGAAAATCGAGAGGTGTTTCATAAGACAAATATCAACATGAGTATCGGGATATATAGACAACAACACTTAAAATCTTATAAATACTAGGTTTTATTAAAATGAGTTTTTACATATTTGAGTGAATTTGATAAAATAAAAAAAATATAGAAAGGAGAATGTTTTGTTTGAAGAAAATTAATATTAATAACAATGAAATAGGATATTATAAAAATGAAGACAAGGATTATATATGTTTAACTGATATGGTGCGAAATATAGAAAATGGTTTGTCATTGATTGAAAAATGGCTAAGAAATAAAAATACAATCGAGTTTTTAGGTATATGGGAAATTATGTATAATGCAAATTTTAATTCCCCCGAATTCGAGGTAATTAAAAATGAATCAGGTACAAATAGATTTTTATTATCTGTAAAACAATGGATTGAAAAAACTAATTCTATTGGAATAATAGCTAAAGCCGGAAGATACGGTGGAACGTATGCACATAAAGATATTGCTTTTGAATTTGCTTCATGGGTTTCTCCTGAATTTAAGTTATATTTAATTAAAGAATTTGATAGGTTAAAAACAGAAGAATATAAACAATTAGGTTGGGATATTAAAAGAAATTTAGCTAAAGTAAATTATAAAATACATACTGATGCTATAAAGAAAAATTTAATACCTGAAAAATTAAATAAATTTCAAACAAGTATAATATATGCAAATGAAGCTGATGTTTTAAATATGGCATTATTTGGGATGACTGCAAAAGAGTAGAGAGATAAAAATCAAGATAAAACTGGAAATATAAGAGATTATGCTAATATGAATGAGCTTGTATGCTTAGCAAATTTGGAAAATACAAATTCAATATATATTAATGATGGCTTGGAACAGTCAGAACGCTTAAAAAAACTAAATGAAATAGCAATATATCAAATAAAAATATTGACTAGGGATAATATTAAATTATCAAGAGATAAAAATATAGAGTAATAGAGTAATTAATTATTGAAATGGGGAGAAAAGAATATGGAAGTTAAAGTAATAACAATTTGTGAAGTATGAGATATTCGAAAGAAATGATGAAAATATCTGAAGAATTAGAGATAAA
>JAVXDN010000025.1:0-11700 GCA_036658935.1 Bacilli bacterium
TAAAAGTAAAATGCTATAATTATAAAAGAGGTGCTATTTAGTATGAAAATGAAATTTAGAGCTGACGCAAAAACATTAATAATGTTTATAATTTTTTGTATATTTTTATTATATTTAATCGCTATAGGTGTAGTTAACTTAAACTCATTCGCGAATACTGGATTATTTTCAGGATTAAATCCATTACCAGCTTTTAGTAAAGACTTTATCGCAACAACGCTATGTTTTTTCTTACTAGCACTTATAGGAATTATTATGGGAACTAAGAATTTCTTTATAGATAGAGAAAAAGGTTGGGGATTCACTACTAAAAAGAAAGAAGATAAAAAAGGATATTCTAAATGGATGAATGAAGATGAAATGAAGAAAGCCTATGACATTAAAGAAATCACTTTAAAAGATGAAGAATATGCACATGCTGGAGTACCAGTAATTAACAATGGGAAAAAAGCTTGGGTAGATGATGGAGAAAATCATACTTTAGTAATTGGAGCATCAGGTTCAGGAAAAACTCAATGTCTAATACATCCATATATAAAAATTCTAGCAAAACATGGGGAAAGTATGATAGTAACAGACCCTAAAGGTGAAATATATGAAGAAAGTGCTAATTTATTAAAAGAAAGAGGATACAAAGTATTATTAATAAACTTTAGAGATCCAGAGAATGGTAACTCATGGAATCCTATGTCATATCCATATAGATTATATGCTGAAGGAAATCATGATAAAGCTCAAGAATTACTAGAAGATATTGCAAATAATATATTAATAGATCCAAATGGAAAAGCAGACCCATTCTGGGAAAAAGCTGCAGCAGATTATTTTACAGGATTAGCCTTAGGATTATTTGAAGATGCAAAAGAAGAAGAAGTAAACTTAAATAGTATAAATGCTATATCAACATTTGGAGAAGAACGTATAGGGGCCTCTACTTATATTAAGGAATACTTAAAAATAAAAGGAGAACTTTCTAATGCTTATATCTCAGCAAATGCAACAGCATTCGCCCCTGCAGAGACAAAAGGCGGAATTATGTCAATATTTCGTACTAAACTTAGAATATATACAGCACGTGATAAATTATCTGAAATGTTATCATATACAGACTTTGATATAAGAGATGTAGGTAAAGAAAAAACTGCTATATTTATAAAAATACATGATGAAAAAACAACATATCATGCTCTAGCAACAACATTTGTAAAACAAGTATATGAAAGCTTAATAGATGTCGCTCAAAAAGAAGAAAATAATAAATTAAAAATAAGAACTAACTTTGTTCTTGATGAATTTGCAAATATGCCAGCACTTAGAGATGTTGAATCAATGATCACTGCATCTAGAAGTAGAAATATTCGTTTTACATTTGTTATTCAAAACTTCTCTCAATTAACTAAAGTATATGGAAAAGATGTCGCTGAAACAATTAAAGGAAACTGTGGAAACATTATATACTTAATTACAACAGAACTCTCAGCACTAGAAGAAATAAGTAAATTATGTGGAGATATTGAACCTAAAAAAGATAAAGATGGAAATATAAAAGATCCTATAAGACCTTTAGTTACTGTAAGTGATCTTCAACAAATGAAGAAATTCCAAGTACTTATAAAAAGGTTTAGAAATAATCCATTTAAAACAAACTTAACTCCAACATTTAATATTGATTATGGATATCAAACAATAAAATGTGGATATCCACAAAGAGAATTAAAACCAATACAAATATTTGATGTAAAAGGATTTGTTAAAAATAATAAACCAGAACTTGAATCTATGGGTAATCCAATGGGAGGATATCCTCCATTTAATATGCCGTCTATGGCTTCAATGCAAAACAATCAAACATCTAGTGGACAAAAACCTCTTAGTATAGATGACTTTGTTAAAAAAATAGATGAAAAAATCGCTGCTTTAGAAGAAGAAGAAAAAAGAGAACAATCTTCTTCAAATGAAATTAAATCTAAACCAGAGATACAAATTATTAAAGATGAAGAAGATACTGGAACACCTATTGGTAAAATAGAACCAATAAAAATAGCAGTAAAAAAAGAAAAAGAAGAAAAACAAGTAATAGAAAAACCAAAAATAAACATAGATAATGACTCAGTAATAGTAGATGATAATATAACTGATGATGACTTCTTTGATGATTTCTTTGATGATAATGATGATTAATAGTCATTATCTTTTTTTTATATACCTTTGTCCTTTAATATAATTAATACTTAACATATTATATAGTGGTGAAAAGAAATGAATAGAATTAACTATAAAGATATAAATGGAAAAGGAATAATTATAGATGTCCAGTCTCCTCATGAATATAATTTATATCATCTCTCAGGCGCTAGAAATATACCTTATGATGTATTAATAGAAAATCATAGGACATTATTAAATAAATATGGAGTATACTATATATATTGTAAAGCAGGACATTTAAGTAAAAGAGCTGTTTCAATACTTTCATACTTAGGTTATAATTGTTATGTACTTGAAAAATAAAAAGATAAGGATGAGACTATATGGATATACTAGAAATCATAGAAGAAGCAATAATGAATTTAATACAATTATTAGGAGTATGGGGACCAATACTAGGATGCATCTTCATATTAATTGAAAGTATATTTCCACCCCTTCCTCTAGCATTATTTATAACACTAAACTTTATAACATTTGGTTCTCTTCTAGGATTTATTATGTCCTGGATATTTACTGTACTAGGATGTCTTTTATCATATATAATATTTAAAAAAGGCTTTAATCATCGCTTTACAAGATTTATAAAAGACAGAGATAAACTTGGAGATTTAGTATATAAATTTGAAAATATATCTTTGTCATCCTTAGTAGTTATAATCGCTATACCATTTACCCCAGCATTCTTAGTAAATATAGCCGCAGGACTATCAAATATGGACTTTAAAAAATTCCTAGTCGCTGTCCTTATAGGAAAAATAGGATTAGTATACTTTTGGGGATATATAGGAGTAAACCTAATAACTAGTTTAACAAACCCAATCATCCTTTTAAAAGTATTATTAACAGTTTTAATTGTATATATAATATCTAAAATAATTACAAAAACATTAAAAATAAATTAATGTTTTTTTAGTGTTCGATATTAATATAAAATTATAAGTGCTATAATTATTAATAGGGTGATGAAGAATGTTATTATATATAATTATAGGACTCTTAGTATTATTACTTATAGTAGATTTAGTACTAATATTCAAAATAAAAAGTACAAATGAATCAGATATAATACAAAGATTAGGTAAAATAGAAACAACACTAGTAAAAGAAATAGGTGACTTTAAAACAGACTTTTCTAGGACATTAACTACTGATTTTACACTTCAAAGTGAAAGAATTGATAAAAGATTACAATATATAAATGATAAAGTAAATGAAAGATTAGATGTAAACTTTGAAAAAACAAACAAAACATTTTCTAATGTTTTAGAGCGTCTAGCTAAAATAGATGAAGCTCAAAAGAAAATTGATAGTTTAAGTAGTGATATAGTTTCATTACAAAATGTATTAACTGATAAAAAGAGTAGAGGAATATTTGGAGAAGTTAACTTAAACCATATATTATCTTCAATCTTTGGAGAAAAAAACGATAAAATATATAAACTACAATATACACTACCTAACGGATATATAGTAGATTCGATTCTCTTTGGACCTTCCCCTCTAGGAGATATTGGAATAGATAGTAAATTCCCATTAGAAAACTATAGAAAACTTACTGAAAAAGGATTAACAGAAGAAGAAAAGATAAGAAGAGAAAAACTATTTGAAACAGATGTTAAAAAACATATAGATGCAATTGCACTTAAATATATTATCCCTGGTGTAACAAGCAATCAAGCTATAATGTTTTTACCAGCAGAAGCTATATTCGCTGAGATCAATGCGTATCATCCATCCCTTATTGATTATGCAGCTAGAAAGAATGTATGGTTATCCTCTCCAACAACATTAATGAGTTTATTAACAGTAGTACAAGCTGTATTAATGGGAATGGAAAGAGATAAATATACTTCTATAATTCATGAAGAATTAAATAATCTTGGAAATGAATTTTCTAAATATAGAGAAAGATGGGATAAACTATCTAGAAGTATAGACTCAGTAAGTAAAGATGTAAAAGATATAAATATAACTACTGAAAAAATAACTAAAAGATTCTCATCTATATCAAATGTAGAAATAGAAACAGATACAAAACAAATAGAAGAATAAACAAAAGTTTATTCTTTTTTATATAAATAAGTAAGAAAAAAGTCTAAAAATAAAATATTAAATTTCTATTATAGATAAACACGAAAACAGTTGCTTTTTACTCTTTTTTTATGTAAAATATTAATATAATACTAGGGGAAGTGTGATACAGATGGATACTAATTTTGAAGCAATTAAAAGTTTGATAGAGCTTTTAGTAAAAAAGTCAGGTTTTGACTTGTCTAAAAGATTTTCAAGTGAACAATTAGAAAAAACTAAAGATGCAATAAATAAATTAAACATAGAAAAAAAAGATGATAATAGTAACTTAAATAAAAAAGAAGTAGATATCCTTTTAAGTGAACTTAAAGATAGACTTTCAATGTGGGAACATAATGCAGAAGTAGTAGGTAGAGAACTATTAAAATCATATAAAGAAGGTAGAACATTAGATCAAGAACTTAGTCAAATAGAACTCTTATCATCTCTAGCTAAAGAAGATACAGAACATATATCATCTGGATCTTTAATGTCATATATATACTCAACTATAAATAAATATGAAAATGAAATATCTCTACTAGAAGAAAAAGTAAAAAATAACAATTATTTAAATACTCAAGATAAAGAATTAGATATAAAATTATCTAAATATTTAGACAATAAAGAAAATGAATATAAAGAAGAATTAAAATATATATGTGAAGAATTAGATAGATTAAGAGATGTAGAATCATCAGATGTAGGCGCTATAGAAAGATTAAAAAAACATCTAACTAAAATATCACAAGATATTAAAAGACTAGATGACTTAAAGAAAGATAACTTAAATAAAGGAATAACTATTGAACTTTGGGAGAAAATAGAAAAAGTAGAAGCAGAAATAAAAGATAAAGAATCACAAGCTACTAACAATCTCTCTAAAATAGAAAGAACTTTAGAAGAGGTAAGAAAAAATAGAATAGAGTACAATTCAAGAAAAAAATCTATTGAAGAAGAAACATCTAAAGTAAAAAACAAACTAAAATCATTAACTGAAAAGATAAACAATAATGATTACATAGACTATACCGCTAAAGTAATAGATGAACACGATTTAGAATTATATAGAAGTAAAATAGAAAGATTAAAAAATAAAAAAGAAGTTATATATATAGATGTACAAAGAATAAAAGAAGAAATATTATCCTCTTGGAACAAAGAAGAAAACACAAATAATATAAAACAAAATGAAAACTTAACTCCTCCAGTAACTATAGAAAGTGATTTAATTACTGAAGAAGATGAAGACTACAAAGTAGAAGAAGCTATAGAAAAAGTAGAAAACGAAAATAGAGATACTATAGATACACAAAATAAAAGAATAGAATTGGATTGGTGAAAAATATGAATTATAAAGCATTAGAAGACCTAATAAACATATTAGTAAAAAAATCAGGTGAAGTACTTTATAGTGATGTAGTAGACTTTGAAAAGAAAAGATTAGACACAGAATTAAAAAAAGCAGAAAAAGATAAAAAAGCAATGCTAACATCTATAGAATCTAAAAATTATATAGATGAGGTAAGAAAAACTAAAGTAGAAACAGAATTAAATTATTATACAAAATACCTAAATACAATAGATGCATCTATTTCTAAAGTTCAAGAAGAAATAGATGGATTAAAAACATCTCTTGAAAGTAATAGTGAAAAAGAAGAAATAAGAAAACTTGAAAAAGATTCAAGAAAATTAAAAAAACAATTAGACTTTGCTTTACTTGAAGAAAATGAAAATAAAATAAATCAATATAATGAAGAATATGAATCTATACTATCAACTATAGAAGAAAAAAGACATAATTGTAAAAAACGTCAAGAACTAGAAGAAGAATTATTAATGCTTAATGATGAAGAAAATAAAACATCGGAAACTATAAGCTTAATAAATGAAGAACTTAAAAATGATTACACTGATGTAATAAAAAAACATAACGATGAATTATCATTAATTCAATTAGATTCAGAAATAAAATCATTACATGATAGTATTACACTTTGGGATACTAATCCAGAAATATTAGGAAGTGAAATATTATCTTCTTATAAAGAAGGAAAAGAATTTTCTAGTATTGAGCCAACTTTAAATATATTATTATCTTGCGCTTGTACTGAGTTAAAAGAAACACAAGAAGAAATAACTGGATCAAATATATTTGAAATAATGGATAAATATAATAAAGTAATTAGAAAAATCAATACATACTTTTCAACTGATAAATATAGAAGTATAGAAAAAGAAACTTCAAGCAAAGACTTATTAACTTATCAAAAAACAAAAGTTGAAAAGAATAGAACTTCTATAGAACAAATCGCTGAGAGAAGAAATGAAGTACTAGATACAATTAATGAATTAAACACTAAAATTAAATCATTAAAAGTACAAAGAATAGAATTATCTAAATCTCTTAAGAGTAAACAAAGAAGACTATTTATGCTATCTCTTAAAAACATAGATATAGAAGAAATAAAAGAAATAAATAAAATAATTGACACTATTAAAGAAGAGATATCTCTACTACTAAAAGAAGAAAATATATATATAACAGATATATCTTTATATAAAGAAGAAATTAAAAACTTAGATATTAATTATGATAACTTAAAAACATCTAATATTTCCTTAGAAGAAGAAATAGAAGAAATTAATAATAACATAAGTAATAAAGAATTCTTAAATAATATATCTCTTTTAGAAGACAAAGTATCATTAATAGAATATAAAAATAGATTATCATCTCTTACTAGTGAACAACAGTACTTATATGTTGATCCTTCAGTAATAAAAGAAGAAATAACAGTATTATGGAATAGAGTAACAACTGAAGAAGAAATAGAAATAGAAACAGAAGAAGTAACTCAAAGTTATGATGAAATAGATGATATAGAAGAAATAGAAGAACCAATCAATATAATAGATGATGTAGAATTATTTGATAGTGAAGAAAACTAAAAACTCTTGAACCTCAAGAGTTTTTTTCTCTTACATAAATATAAGAACTAATAAACCTAAAACTAAACAATAAATGCTAAAAACAATAAAGTTAGTCTTCTTCACTATTCTTTTAAACCATTCCATAGTAAAAAAAGTAACAATAAAAGAAACTATAAAACCTATACCATAAGGAATAATTAATTCATGTAAATTACTTATTGAACAAATATCTTTTATACCAATAAAAGTAGAAGCTATACTAATAGGAATATACATCATAAAAGAATAATCAAAAGCATTTATCCTTGATAAACCCCTAAAACTACCCGCTACTAAAGTAATACCACTCCTACTAATACCAGGAATTACAGATATAACTTGAGAAAGTCCAATAAATAAAGCATCTAAAAAATTAATATCTTTTTTCTCTCTTATTCCATTCTTATTTCTAACTAAAAATAATAATAATGCAGTTATAATAAAAGAAATACCAACAATATTAATATTACTTAAAACCCTTTCAATATCACTTTTAAATAATAACCCAACAATCCCTACAGGAATAACACCAATAATAATTAAACAACAATACTTAAAATCAATTGTAAACTTCTTATCCTTAAAAAATAAAAAAAATGATTTAATAACTTTACCTATCTCTTTATTATAAATAATAATAATCGCTAAAAGACTACCAGCATTAACTATAATCTCAAAGTTTAAATCACTTAGTACACTTAAATTAATAATGTTTTTAAGAATAAATACATGACCACTAGAAGATATAGGTATAGGCTCTATAAACCCCTGTATCACACCTAAAAATACATATTTTAGTATATTAATAAACATATAACTTCTCCTTATCTATAATAATTTATATGTAATTAAATAAGATATATTAGGAGAAAATATGATAAATAAAATATTTATGTTTGTTTTAGGAATAATACTTTCCTCAATTGGTATAGTATTTATAGTAATATATATGAACTTATTTACATTAGGGTATAATCTAATAGATTATGGAAAGTTTATAATTAAAAGGATAGAAGTATGGTCCTTATTAATTGGAATTATTATAATAATATTTTCATTTAAAAAAAGAAAGGATAAAAACATATGATATATGTCTATGATGTAATAGTAAACTTCTCTTCATCCCTATACGACTTTTATGATTGGAAAGAAACAGATGATATAGAAACATTAAAAAAAACATACTTAATAAAAGTAAAACCAAATGTTTATAAACTACTAGTTAGTAACAATATAATATTAGATAAAACTATATTAGAAAGTATAAAAGATAAAACAAAAATATTAAGTAATAAAAAACTAGAAACTCTTACATATTGTGCTCTATTCTCTACTAATGAAGAAATAATCGCTTGTACTTTCTCTTCAAATGGAAAAATACTAGAAAGAAGTCATCTTATATTAGATGAAGAACTAGAACTTCTAGATTTATCCTCATCAATAGAAGAAACTAATATAAAATATAAATCATTAACTAATAAATTTATACCAAACTTAAAAAGTAGAAATGAATTATTAATAATAAATACTATAAATAGAAAACTAGATATATTGAAAGATAATGAAGAATTAACAAAATATTTATATTTTGAATGGTTTGATAAATATCCAAATAATACTAATTATTTAAATATCTTAACTAAAAGTATAAATAAAGAATATACAAATAAACATGAATACTTTTTATCTATATTAAAATTAATAACTTTTAATAGATAAAATGAATAATAATTAACTAAACTGTACATCATAAATAATAAGAGGAGGAAAATATGAAAAAAATAATGGTAGGTATTGTCTTACTAAGTATGTTTTTATTTGTAGGTTGTAGTTTAGGAACTAATACCCCAACTAAGAAATCAGAAGAATTCTTAAATAGATATAAGAACTTAAATGATTCAGTAATTAAAGACCTTGAATTAAATGCAGAAAGAGAAGGATTCACTAAAGAAGATCAAAAGAAAGCTTATATTGAAATAATTAAAACAGAGTATAAGAATATGACATATAAAATTGATAGTGAAGATACAAAAGAAGATATATCAAATGTAAAAGCTACTATTAAAGTTTATAACTTATATAGTATAGAAGATGATTCACGTAAGTATTTAGCAACTCATCCTGAAGAATTTAAGACAGATAATAAATATGATAATGAAAAATTCATTGACTACAGATTAAAACAACTAAAAAATGCTAAAGAAAAAATTAGTCATACAATAACTCTACAATTAAAAAAAGTTGATGGAAAATGGATAGTACAAAATCCAGATACAGAGACATTACAAAAATTACATGGATTATATAATTCAAAATAGGCGAATTTAGTAATAAATTTGTCTTTTTTTAAATATTATTTATGGGTGAACGTATGAAAAAAATATTATTCTTTCTTATATTATTATTATTATTATTTCCCTCTTATATAAATGCTTTAGAATCTTATTGTGTAATAGATGCTAAAACAAATAGAGTCTTAGAGGAAAAAAACAAAGATAAACCATATCTAATGGCATCTACTACTAAAGTAATGACTTCTATTATAGCATTAGAAAATGCATCTCTAAATGATGTATTAGTCGCTGGAGAAGAAATATTAGATGTATATGGTTCAAGTATATATTTAGATGTAGGAGAAAATATGACTCTAAAAGATCTTCTTTATGGCTTACTCTTACAAAGTGGTAATGATGCCGCTTCAGTAATTGCAGAAAACACATTAGGATATGATAAATTTATACAAAAAATGAATGAAAAAGCAATATCTTTAGGACTAAAAAACACTACTTTTTCTAACCCTCATGGTCTAGATGATACAACTAAAAACTACTCTTCTGCTTATGACCTATCATTAATTTTATCTTATGCTATGAAAAACAAAGAATTTAGAAAAATTACTAAAACAAAAAAATATAAAAGCATAAGTGATAAAGAAGAACACATTTGGTATAACAAAAATGAACTATTATCTAAATATAAATACGCAACAGGAGGTAAAATAGGCTATACAGGTAATGCAGGATATACATTTGTATCTTCTTCTTCTAAAGCAGGAGAAGATGTAATAATATCTTCATTTAAAGATAAAAATAGATTTGAAACACATAAAAAACTATATGAAAATATATTTAAAAAATATGATTCATATGAAATATTAAATAAATATACATTCTCTTTAAAAGATAAAAACTATAAAGATTATCATCTATTTATAAAAAACAATTTAGAAATAATGTTAACTCCCTCTGAAAGAAAAAATATTAAATTAAATATAGTATTATCTAAGAATATAAATCATGATAATAGTGTAGGGTCTATAAATGTATTATTAAAAGATAATAAAATATATTCACTTCCAATATATGGAGTTAAAAAGAAAAGTAAACTTATTAAAATAAAGAATTGGTTGTGTTTCTTCTGCAAATAACGTATAATTACACCAGGAGTTAATATGAGAATTCAAAAATATTTATCAATTTGTGGAGTATGTTCAAGAAGAGAAGCTGAAAGGCTAATAGATGAACGCAAGATATATGTTAACGGTGAATTAGTTTCTAAAAAAGGAATGGAAGTTACTGGAAATGAAAGTATTGAAGTATTAGGAGTGAACGTAAAACCTACACAAAAAGAATACTATCTTTTAAATAAACCTAGAGGAGTTATAAGCTCATCAAAAGATGAAAAAAATAGAGAAACAGTAGTAGATCTAGTAAAATCAAAAACAAAAGTATATCCAATAGGAAGACTTGACTATGATACTACCGGAATAATTCTTCTTACTAATGATGGAGAACTTACAAATAAATTAACTCATCCATCTAGTAATATAGAAAAAGAATATCTAGCTAAAGTAAAAGGATTCTTTGATAAAAAAGATGCGGTTGCTTTATCAAATGGAATAGTTCTAGAAGGACAAAAAACAAAAAAAGCATCATTTAAACTACACCAATATGATAGAAAAACTGATACTAGTTATGTAAAAGTAATACTAACTGAAGGAAGAAATCATCAAGTAAAAGACATGTTTAAAAAACTAAATTATGATGTATTAAAATTAACTAGAGTTAGATATGCATTTCTAACAACAGTAGGACTTAAAAGTGGAGAATATAGGAAACTAGATACTAAAGAAGTAAAAACTTTATATAGCTTAGTAAAATAAAAACACAAAAAAAGCATTCTTAAAAAGAATACCTGAACTTGTGCTTTTATTTTTCTTCTTCAATTACAATCGCTTCTGTAGGACACATCTCAATACTAGATAAAATATCTGATTTATCACTTGCCTCTACAGGAGTATTTGTTTCTTCACTTAAACCATTATCATTAAATATAAAATACTTAGGACATTGTCCAATACATATTCCACAACCA
Source organism: Bacilli bacterium (assembly GCA_036658935.1). Lineage (GTDB taxonomy): Bacteria > Bacillota_I > Bacilli_A > RF39 > UBA660 > JAVXDN01. The sequence goes on from JAVXDN010000025.1 coordinate 11,629, forward strand.
ACACACTTACCTTGATCAACTTTAACTTTTTCCATATTCTTTTCATCTCCTGTTTATTATTATACAATAAAA
>JAVXDN010000026.1:0-11664 GCA_036658935.1 Bacilli bacterium
TTCTTCCCTTTTTTATACTTTTATTTAATTTGATTTTTTGCCTTTTTTTTGGTAGAATATAACAAGAATTATGAGGTGAAGAGTTATGTTATCACAAAATGATATTATAGATGAAAAGAATTCTATTCTTAAGAAAGTTAGTGAAAGTGTTATTTTTCCTCTTTCAAAAGAAGATAAAGATTTAATAGATGAAGAGATTAATTATTTAAGACTTTCACAAGATGAGGAATATGCTGAAGAACATAATATTAGAGGTGGAATGGGTCTTGCTTTTGTTCAACTAGGTGTGTTAAAAAGAATATTTGTAATTTGTTATAAAAGAGATGATGATTCTTTTGAAGAATATACTGTAATTAATCCTAAGATTTTAACTTTTTCAGAAGAACTTATTTATGTTGAAGAAGGAGAAGGATGTTTAAGCGTTAATAGACCAGTAGAAGGTATAGTTCCTAGACATGCTAGAATTACTGTAGAATACTACAATACTTTAGGAGAAAAGCAAACTTCTAGAGCTCGTGAAGAGATAGCGGTAGCTTTTCAACATGAGATTGATCATTTAGACGGGATATTATTTACAGATAAGATAGATAAATCTAATCCTTATAAAAATAATGATAAGTATAGAGCAATATAATTATTGCTCTTCTTTTTTTTATCTTATTTTGTTATAATATTATAGGGAATAAGAAAAGAGGATAAAGATTTATGAAAGAAAAAACAAGACCTATAATTTATGGCTCTCTTGCTATAATATTACTTGTTATAGCTGGAACTGGAATTACTTTTAATATTATTAATATCTCACATGAAAAGAAATATCTAGAGCATATTAAAGATGAGTTTAATACTCATTTAGCAGTTAAAGAGTATCAATCTCATAATGTTTTATTTAATTCTAGAGTTAAAGGAGATAAATTAATAATTTCTACAAGTACAAAAAAAGATGCTTATGTTTATAAGATGAAAGATAATATTTTAGAATGTACTTATACTTCTACTGATAAATCAGGAAAGATTATATCTTATATTCTTCTAGATAGTATATCTTCTTATAAAGGAAATCCCCAAAGGAGTTTAACAGTTTTAAATGGTATGAATCTTGATGATTATAATTTAAAATATGGTATCTCTACTAAGGAAAAGAATTATAAAAAAACAGTTAAAATTAATACATCTGTTGCATACTCATATGCTTTTGAAAATGAAATTATTAAAACAGTTGATATAGTTAAAACTTCATTAAAGCCTGAGGGATATTTAATAAATAAAGATCATATTTCTGCTTTAATTGTTGGAGAAAATAATTTCATTATTTCATTAAAAGTAACTAATGAATATAAAAAAGAACTATATTCTTCTATAGTTAATATAATTGATGCTTTATATGATAAAGAGAAAAAAGAGAAGTTTTCATATATTTATCCTGATATTAAAAATACTACAATAGAAGATAAAGGAATAAAAATAGAATATACTAAAGTATTAAATGATAAAGAAAAAGAGTTTATGAAAGATGCTCTAGAAGTTATAAGAATTACTATTGATGATAAGACATTTTAAAAGAATAAGTTTCCTTATTCTTTTATTTTAACTTAAGAGTTTTCTCTGTTTGTATATGTTCTCTAACTGCTATTTCACGTGCTTTAGAAGTTATTAATTTATTTAATAATTTATCTATTTTAGGTTTATTTTCTTCTAACATATCTAGTTCTAATAATAATTCTTCTTCATCAATATTTGGAGTAGTTTTATTTACTAGCATAGAACGTCTCACTAATTTTAATGCAAGATATCTAGCTTGCGTATGTTTAGCTGCTAGGTAATCTAAATTACATTCTTCTCTTAATTCTCCCATAGCTTTTCTTCTAAGTTCTTCATTAGTCATTTATATACTTCTCCCCTCTTTGTAAAGCAATATTATACTCTAGGTTTATGATTTTGTCAATAAATTACACATAAAAAACACAAATAAATTTTTGTGTTTATATATATATGTATTATATTTCTGATAATTTAACACTTACTAATTTACTAACTCCACATTCTTGCATAGTTATTCCATAAAGAAGATCAACATATTCCATTGTTTTTTTCTTATGAGTAATTATTAAGAATTGAGTTTTTCCTTTATAATTCTCTAAGTATTTACCAAATCTATCTACATTTTCTTCATCAAGAGCACTTTCTACTTCATCAAATACCACAAATGGTACTTTTTTTAAGTTCATTATAGAGAATAATAAACTAATAGCGGTTAATGTCTTTTCCCCACCAGATAATAATGATATAGCACTTAATTTCTTCCCTGGAGGGTATGCATATATATCTATTCCAGTTTCTAATATATTATTAGGATCACTTAGTTCTAAGTGTGCTTCTCCTCCACTAAATAGACTATTAAATACTTTGTTAAACTCTTTATTTATTTTAACAAAAGTATCTTTGAATTTATCTATCATTACCTCATCCATTTGATTAATAGTAGAAAGTAAGTCTTCTTCACTCTTCTTTAAATCTTCTTTTTGAGTAGTTAAGAATTCATATCTTTTATTTATTCTTTGAGATTCTTCTATACTTCCTAAGTTAACATCTCCTAGTACTTTAATTCTTTTTCTAATTTCACTTACTTCTTCTCTAGTATTTTCTGTTTCATCAGTTATCTCATATTTATCACGAGCTGATTCAAAAGTAAGAGAATAATCTTCATTAAGTCTAGTTAAGCAGTTATCTAACAACATACTAAGTTTTGTATTATTTACTTCAATTGACTTTTGTTTATTAACAGCTTCATTATATTTAGAATTATTCTTTTTAATATAGTCTTCTATTGAATTTATTTCTTCATTTAATGATTTTCTCTTTTGAGTTAAATCTTTTAATTCAATTTCTAATGCTTTTTTCTTATTATCTATAGAATAATATTCATTCATAATTTCTTCAGTTTTAGAGATTGTATTATCTACTCCTAAATCATTAATTTCAGTAGATATCTTATCTATATTTAAGTTATGTATACTTATTTCTTCATCTTTAGATGCTATTCTATCTTTTAATTTCATAAGTGAAACATTATAAGTATATAATTCTTGTTTTAGTTTTTCTTCTATATCAGTTTTACTTTGAATAAGAGAAGAAACTTCTTCTTTTTGTTTAATAGTTATAGATAATAATTTATTTATTCTTTCTAAATCATATTTATCTTTAACTATACTTCCATTATTAATAACACTACCACCAGTTATTGAACCTCCAACGTTAAATAGTTCTCCACTTAATGTTACTACTCTATATTTAAAACCTAGTCTTCTACTTATTTGTTTTGCACTAATTTGATTATCAGCTAGAATGATGTTCCCTAAAACATTATGTATAATATTATAATAGACTTTATCACATTCTACTTTGTCACATAAAAGACCTAAATATCCTTCTATTCCTTCTATACTTTTAAGAACTACACTATCTATACTTCTTGGTTTAATAACAGTTAATGGGAAAAATGTTACTCTTCCTGCGTTTTTATTTTTTAAGTAAGTAATTGCTTCTTTAGCAGCATCTTCATCATCTACTATAACAAAATTTGAAGAAGAGCCTAATGCAATATCTACACATATAGAATATTTCTCATCTGTTTTAATAATGTTTCCTATTATATTATGTATTCCAGGTAGTGTAACACTATTTAATATTGTTTTAACACTAAAAGGAACGCGTGCCATAGAAGCGATATTAGAGTTTAATATTGATATATTATTTCTCTGTTCTATTTCATTTTTATTTAATGTTTGTATATTATAATTAATTGCATCTATATCTTTTTGTAGTAGATTTTCTTCTTCTACTTTTTTATTAAATGAAGTTTCAGTTCTTAATTCTTCTTCTTTTAAAGCTATTAATTCTAAATTAGAGGACTTTAATAAAGATTCTTCTTTTAATCTTTTTTCTTTAAGTTCTATTAATTTATTTTTAACTTCACTACTATTTTTATCATATTTTTCACGTTCTATCGCTAATTCTTTTTTATTAAGAATTAAAGATAATTCATTAGTTATATTTATAAGAGAATTATTAGTTTGTGTAATATCTTCATCTAAGTGAATACTTTTAAGTTTCATTTCTTGACTATGTGATTCTTCTTTACTAGTATCTGCACTATATTTAGAAATAAGAGAAATTAATTCTTCTTCATCTAGTTTTCCTTGTTTATATTCTAGATTATATTTTAAAATATCTTTAACCATTAAAGAAACATCTATATTCTCAAGTTTATCTTGTAAGTCTTTATATTCTATAGCTTTTTTAGCTTGTTCATTAATAGGTTTTAAATTATTTTCTATTTCCCCTATTATCATATCTATTCTTTCTATATTTTCATGAGTTCTATCAAGTCTTCTTAAAGCTTCATCTTTTCTTTTCTTATATTTTACTACTCCTGCAGCTTCTTCAAAGATTATTCTTCTTTCTTCTGGTTTACTTGATAATATTTCACTTATTTTACCTTGTTGAATTATATTGAAACTACTTTTTGATGAAAATGAATCAAGAAATAGATCAGTTATATCTTTTAATCTACATCTATCATTATTTAAGTAATATTCATTGTCTCCATTTTTATATACTATTCTTTTAATTTCAACTTCATTATATTCTATTGGAAGGAATTTATCAGAGTTATCAAAAACAAGTGATACACTTGAAAATGTTGATTCTCCTCTTCTTTTACTTCCACCAAAAATAACATCAGTCATTTGAGTACTACCTCTTAAATTCTTAACTGATTGTTCTCCTAGTACCCAACGAATTGCATCTACTATATTACTTTTTCCACTTCCATTAGGACCTACTATTCCTGTAAAGTTTTTATCTAATTCTAAAAAAGTTTTATCAGCGAAAGATTTAAATCCATTAATTTTAATTTCTTTTATATACATAATTTCGCCTCCTATACTTTTTTATTCATAGCATCTTTTGCAGCGTTTTGTTCTGCTTCTTTTTTATTCTTTCCTGAACCTCTTCCATATTCAATATCATCTACATATACAGCGGAAGTAAATACTTTTTGATTTTCTTTTCCTTCTTCATTTAGTGTTTTATATATAATTACTTTTCTACCAGTTTGAATACTTTCTTGAAACATACTTTTATAATCCATTAAAAAGTCAACATTTGATGTTATATAAGGAACTATTAATTTATTAAATAATTTTCTTACTTCATTAATTCCTTGTTCTAAGTAAATAACTGCTATAACTGCTTCAAATACATCTGCGACTACAGTATCATTAGCACTTTTTAATCCATTACCAAGTCTTATGTAAGAACTTAAATTTATATCTTTTGCATACTCTGCTAAAGCTTTTTCACATACATATAGACTTCTAAGTCTACTCATTGCACCTTCTTCATATTCAGAGAATTTAAATAAGTAATCACTTGCAACTAATTCTAAAACTGCATCTCCTAAATATTCTAATCTTTCATAACTTTCTGTGTGATGTTCATTAGAATATGATGTATGAGTAAGTGCTGTATTTATAAGCCCATCATCTTTAATAATAATTCCATATTTTTTTAATAATTCCATTGTTTCCACCCTATACTTAATTATACACTACTTATCAATTATTTTCTATTAAAATTAATATATGTATCTGTTGAAATTATATATTATTATGCGTATAATAATAGTATCGAAGGGGGAGAAATGAAGAAAGCTATTATTAAATTAATTAGACTTTATCAAAATACACCACTTCACTGCCATAATAATTGTAGATTTTATCCTACTTGTTCAGAGTATACTATAATATCTATTGAAAGATTTGGTTTAATTAAAGGAATTTATTTAGGTATTAAAAGAATAATAAGATGTAACCCATTTGGTAAATATGGATTAGATCCAGTTCCAACAAAGGAGAAGAAATGAAGAAAATTTTAGTTTTAATTACTTGTTTAATATTTTTAGGTGGTTGTTTTAATAATGAAACTATGAAAAACACAGATACTCTTACTACTGTATATCCTGTTGAGTATGTTACAAATATATTATATGGAAAGTATTCAACTGTGGAGAGTATATATCCTCCTGGAGCGGATACTAAGAATTATAAACTTACTAATAAACAAAAAAATAAGTTTTCTAAGTTTACTACATTTATATATTGTGGAATTAATAAAGAAACAGAGACCGCTGTAGATTTACTTAATAAGAACTCTAAAATACAATTAATAGATGCACTAAAAGGTATGAATGTAGAGTCATCTATTGAAGAAATGTGGCTTAATCCTTCTAATTATCTTATGTTAGCGCGTAATATTAAAAATGGTTTAGAAGAATATGAAAGGAACGTATATACTAAAGAAAAAATAGAAAAAGCATATGAAGAATTGAAAGTTAAGATATCTGAAATAGATGTTGATCTTACTTTAATAGGAAAGAATGCAGTTAATAATAATATTTTAGTATCTAATGATTTATTTAATTATTTAACTAAATATAAGATTAAAGTTATTTCTTTAGATAAGAAAAATGAAAACTTAGATAAATCTTTTGGAGAAGCTAAAAAGTTAATAGAAAGTAAAAAAATACATTATATTTATACTATTAAAGGAGAAGTTCTAAGTGATAAGTTAGTAGAGTTTGTAGCGAATAATAATTTAGAAGTTGTAGAAATAGATACTTTATCTTCTCTTACAGAGGCTCAAAGAAATAATTCAGAAGATTATATGAGTGTTATGAAAGAGAATATAGATTCTTATAAAAAAGAACTTTATACAAAATAAAGTTCTTTTTTTTATAATATTTCTTTTACTGTATTATATATATCCTCATGTATTTCTTCTATACTTCTCATAGATCCGTTTATACTACAATCAATAGTTTTCCATTTAAAATAGTCACATACAAATAATGAACTGATATAAGCGTTTTCCATATATTTAATATCGCTTTCATGTATATCATGTTTAATTCCATCATTATCTGTTCTATTATTTCTTAAATTATTTACTAAATCAAAATCAGCTTTTAAGAATATTACTAAGTCTGGCTTTGGTAATTCTAGTTTTGTATATTCATAGTCATATACATAATCTAAAAATTTTGTTTTTTCATTAGCGTCTTTTATAAATGATGACTGATATATTAGTGAAGACGTAGTGTATCTGTCTAGTAGTAATAAACACCCTTCATCATATTTATTTTTTAATATAGTATTATATGTAACTGCTCTATCAACTGCATATAATGTATTTATAAAATATGGAGATAAAGTATTAGCGGGACCATATTCTCCACTTAAATATTTTTCTACACATGTTCCTTGATAAGTGTTATATGTAGGGAAATGATGATAAGTAATATTGATACATTCTTTTTCTAATCTTTTAATTAATAAATCATATTGAGTACTTTTACCTATACCATCAGTACATCCTTCTATTACTATTACTTTACCTTTATTCATATAATACTCCTCTTTAATTATCTAACTTATTTATATATTCTATTCCTTTTTCAGTTATCTTCCTACCTCTAGAAGTCCTTTTAATAAATCCTTCTTGAAGTAAGAAAGGTTCTATTACATCTTCTATAGTAGTTACTTCTTCTCCAATAGATGAAGCGATTGAATCTATTCCTACAGGTCCTCCATTGAATTTATTTATAATACTTCTTAAAAATTCAGTATCAGTTTCATTTAGACCATATTTATCTACATGGAGTCTATCAAGAGAAGAAAGTGTTATCTCTTCATTTATTTCTTCATTTCCGGATACTAAAGCAAAATCAGCGACTCTCTTAAGTAATCTATTCGCTACTCTAGGAGTTTTTCTACTTCTTTTAGCTATCTCATATGCTGCATCATCTTCTATTTTAAGATTTAATACGTTAGAAGTTCTTTTAACTATCTCTTTTAGTTCTTTATCTGTATAGTAGTTAAGTTTACATGTGATACCAAATCTATCTCTTAAGGGACTTGATAAGTCTCCTGCTCTTGTAGTTGCACCTATTAAAGTAAAAGGAGGAAGTTCTATTTTAATATTTCTAGTTTGTCCTTCTGAACCTATAATAATATCTAACTTATAGTCTTCCATTGCACTATATAATATTTCTTCTATATATCTAGGAATTCTATGTATTTCATCTATAAATAAAACATCATGTGGTTCAAGAGTAGATAATATAGCTGCTAAATCTCCACTTTTTTCTATAGTAGGTCCACTAGCAGTTTTAATATCACTAGATAATTCATTCGCGATAATATGCGCTAATGTAGTTTTTCCAAGTCCAGGAGGACCATATAATAAAACATGATCAAGAGTATCTTCTCTTAAAAGACATGCCTTAATAAATACTTTAATGTTTTCTTTAACTTCCGTTTGACCAATATATTCATCAATTGTTTCAGGTCTTATTTTCTTTTCAAATCCAATATCTATATTCTCTTCTTTCACTTATCCTCACCTACCTTAATAATAATTTCAAAGCTTCTTTTATTTGTTGTTCTATAGGAATATCTCTAGATATATTTGGAATAACTCTTTTTATATCAGGTTGTTTATATCCAAGAGATGAAAGTACTTCAGCAAGTTCTTCATTAATTATACTTCCCTCTTTACTTAATACTAGTTTACCTTTTAAATCTAATATAATTTGTCTAGCTATTTTCTCTCCTATTTTAGGAAATTTAGTTAAATATAATATATTTTCTCTATCTATTGCATCAATTATACCATCAACACTTCCAGTCGCTAACATAGGTAAAGCCCCTTTAGGACCTAAACCTTTAACATTAATAAGTCTTAAAAATAAACTTCTTTCTTCTTCAGTTTTAAATCCATAAAGACTATTTTCATCTTCTCTAATTTGATTATATAGATAGATTTTAACATCTTCATTTTCTTTAAATACATATGGATTAGGTGTAAATACTTTATATCCAATATTCCCTACACAAATAGTTACACTATTTGGAGTATTACTTATAATAGTTCCTATAAAAAAATCATACATAATTATATACCTCTAAATAATATTATACTATTATTTAATTATATATCTACCGAACACTATAAAATTATATAAATTATTTTATAAAAAAAACTATATTAATTTAAATATAGTTAATATTGGTGTTCCAAAATAAAACATAATTAAAGATGCTATTAATATAAAAGGTCCAAAAGGAATTTCTTTTGTTTTATCTAATTTTAAAAATATTAATGAAAATATTAATGCAAGAACTGAAGAGATAAATAATACAAATACACTAGGAATTAATCCAAGTATAAAGCCTATAACTCCCATTAATTTTATATCTCCTCCACCTAGACTTTCTCTTTTAAATATTTTATCTCCTATAAGTTTAAATATATACATTATTATAAATAATATTATTCCATATAATATTCTTAGTAATAATCCTTTTATTCCTAAAAAGAAATAAAATACTATGAGTATTACTATAAAAGATATTATAAGTACTCTATCAGATATATAATAATATTTAAAATCAGTTACTAGTGTTATACATAACATTGAAGATAAGACAATAGAGATAATAAATTCATAACTAAAACCAAATACTAAATAAGATATTATAAATAATATAGAAGTAGTTAATTCAATTAATGGATACATTATATTTATTTTAGTTTTACAATAAGCACATTTTCCTTTTAAAAATATATAAGAAAAAAGTGGTATATTCATATACCACTTAAGTGGTTTTTTACATGTAGGACAAAAACTTCCTGGAGATATAGTAGAGATCTTATTAGGTATTCTATATCCCATACAACATAAGAAACTTCCAAATAATAATCCTATAATTCCTATAAAAATAACTATTAATACATTCATACTTCTTTTCTCCTAAGCTACAGCTCCATACATACTAAACATAGGAACTATAACAGCTATTATAATACCTCCTACAATAATTGCAAGTCCTGCTATCATTATTGGCTCTAAGAAACTCTTTATAGTACCTGCTATATTAGTTTGTTCTTTTTGATAATATTCACTAACTTTTCCTAACATTAAAGCAAGTTCTCCAGTAGATTCTCCTGTTTGTATCATATGATATGCAAGAGATGGTATAGCCCAATTATTTTTAAAAGTATCACTCATTTTCTCTCCTCTAAGTAAATTAGAGATAGTATCATACATTATAGTTTTATATATTTCATTACTAGTTATTTTACCAAGCAATTCTATACTTTCTGTAAGCATTACATTATTACTGTTAAGTACTGCAAATGTTTTAGAAAATAAAGTGATTTCATTATATATAATAATTTTACCTACTACTGGAATATGCATAATAACAAATTGTACTAAAGTTCTAAATGCTTTAACATTATCATATAGAACTTTAAGTATAGATATTCCTCCTACAATAAATAATATTATAAAGATATAATTACTCATTAGAAAATTACTTATATTTAGTATCGCTAATGTAAAAGGATTCATTTCTATTCCAGCTGATTTATATACATCTACAAATTTAGGTATTATAAATATAAATATAAAAGATACTACTATAATAGAAAATACAAATATAATAGAAGGATATGTAATAGCACTTATCATAGTCTTTCTAGTGTTTTCTCTTTGAGTATAATAATCAGCCATATCATCAAGAGTTCCTTCTATATCCCCTATCATTTCAGCTGCTTTAATCATATTTATTAATAATGCAGGATACACATTACCTTGTTTTTTTAAAGATTCACTAAAAGTTTCTCCCATAGTAAGTTCATATATCATAGAATCATATATTTTTTTAAATCTAGAATTCTTATTTTGAACAGCTAGAATTTTAATAGATTCAGTTAAAGGAATACCACTCTTAACATATGTAGATAATTGAGTTAACCAAAATATAAGATCTTTATGCTTAATAGGAGTTTTTAAATATTGACTCTCTCCATGTAAGAAATTAATAGATTTACTAGTCTTTATTTGATAAACTTCAAAACCTTCATCTAATAAATATGAATGTACATCAAGTCTAGATAAAGCACTAAAATATCCTTTAATAAGCTTTCCATCTTTATTACGAGCTAAATATTGATAAGCTTGTTTAGTTTGAGTTCTTTCTGCATCTTTACCAGATTTATCTAAATAAAGAACTTCAAGCTCTCTTTCTAATTTATTTCTATAGTGCTTAACAAAAGAGAAATTATCCCATTTATTTTTAAAATAATTTTTAATTTTATTAGGAGTACTCTTAGCTCTTTCTTTAGCCATTTGAGTAGATACTTTTATTTTATTAGATATATCATTTATTAATTTAGATAATAAATTAATAATATATTTAGGTCCTTTATAGAATATATAAATAGATAGAAACTTAGTTCCATTCCATAAATCCATAATAAAGTTTTTAATAATTTTATTATATATAAATATCATGAACTTCTTTATATATTTATATAAGAACTTTATAGCTTCATAAACACCGAGCCCTATATATCCACCAAGATATATAAGACCAGTAAAGAATATATCAAAAAATTTAAACATTCCTATAAATAAATATTTAAATAATTTATATATTTCAAGAACAATAAAACTAATTAGATGGTATACTGCTACACAAAAACCACTAAGAATATTAATTATTTTTTTCACTAGTATCACACCTTCTTTTATTT
>JAVXDN010000027.1:0-5536 GCA_036658935.1 Bacilli bacterium
CACTTTATATTTAGTATCACCTATGTTTCACGTGAAACATAGGTGATATTTTTTAACTAAATATAGACATTCATTATAATTGTTAACTAGTTATACACAATTTTTTTATCATTTAATATTAAAAAAGAAGAATATATTATTCTTCTTTGACTTCATCATCTAGTATTTCATCGTTTAAATCTTCAACTTCTTTATCAATAATAGATATTGATGATACCTGATTCTCTTCTTTTAAGTTTATTAATCTAACTCCTTGTGTAACTCTACCCATTAAACTTACTTTTGAAATGCTTAATCTTATTACTATTCCACTATTTGTAATGATAAATAGATCTTTATCTTCCTCAACTGACTTAAATCCAACTACATTACCGTTTTTATCAGTTACATTAATAGTTTTTACACCTTTGCTTCCGCGCTTAGTTTCTCTATATTCTTCTATCTTTGTTTTCTTGCCATATCCTTTTTCTGTTACAACTAATATTAATTTATCTTCTTCTGAAATTTCAGCGGCAACACAGTAATCATCTATGAGTCTGATTCCTCTTACTCCTGATGCATTTCTACCCATGACTCTTACTTCATTCTCATTAAATCTTACCATTCTACCTTTAGTTGAACACATTAATATTTGACTGTTTCCGTCTGTTTTTTTAACAGCGATAAGTTCGTCATCTTCTTTAAGTGTTATAGCTATTTTACCAGTTTGTCTTATATTATCAAATTCGGATAGGTCTGTTCTTTTTACTAATCCTGATTTAGTTGCAAATACCAAATACTTGTACGTGTGGTCTCTTTCAACCTTAATTACTGTATTAATAGTTTCGTCTTTATCTATTTGGATTAAGTTAACAATTGGCAGTCCCTTAGACTGTCTGCTATATTCTGGAATTTCATATCCTTTTAGCCTATAAACCTTACCTTTGTTTGAAAAGAACAATATATAATCATGAGTTGTAAGAGTTATCAACTTTTCAACGAAGTCTTCATCGTTAGTTGACATTCCTTTTATTCCAACTCCTCCTCTATTTTGAGTTTTATATGTATCTGAAGCTATTCTCTTAATATAATTTTTATTAGTTATTGTTATTATTATATTTTCTTCAGGTATCAATGATTCATCTTCTATAAATTCAATAGCGGTCATATCAATGGCAGTTCTTCTTTCATCGCCGTATTTATCCCTTATTTCTAGTAATTCTTCTTTAACTATTTGTAATACTTTCTCTTCACTTCCAAGTATTTCAGTTAATTTATCTATAAGTAACATTATTTCTTTAAGTTCCTCTTCGACCTTATCTCTTTCTAAGCCGGTTAATCTTCTTAATTTCATTTCTAGAATAGCTTCGGATTGTATATCTGATAAGCCAAATTTATCCATTAATCCTTTTTTGGCTTCTTCATCACTTTTAGCTGCTCTAATTAATTTAATAACTTCATCGATATGATCAAGAGCTATTTTATAACCTTCTAATATATGTGCTCTTCTTTGTGCTTTATCTAAGTCAAATTTTGTTCTTCTAAAAATCACTGTTTTTTGATAATCTATATAATATTCCAAAATTGACTTCAATCCTAATGTTTTTGGTTGTCCTTCGTGCAACATTAGGAAGTTGATTCCATAACTTGTTTGTAATTGAGTGTGTTTATATAATTGATTTAATATTACATTTGCATTTGCATCTCTCTTAAGCTCAATTCTTATTTTTATGCCATCTACAAGGTTTGTTTCATCATGTAGTTCAATTATACCTTCTATAGTCTTATCGTTTACTAGCTCAGCTATTCTTTGTCTAAATGATATCTTATTAACTTGATAAGGTAACTCTGTAATAAGTATTTCACTTTTACCATTATCATGTTCTTTTATTTCTGCTTTTCCTCTAATAGTTATTGAACCTTTTCCTTCTTCGTAAGCTTTCTTTATTCCACTATTGCCTAGAATAGTTGCTCCAGTAGGGAAATCAGGTCCTTTTATATATTGCATCAGTTCAATAGTAGTTATTTCAGGGTTATCAATGTAAGCTACACAACCATTTATAACTTCTTTTAAGTTGTGCGGAGGAATATTAGTTGCCATTCCTACAGCAATTCCCATTGTTCCATTGACAATAATATTTGGAAATCTACTTGGTAAAACTGATGGTTCTTTTCTTGAATCATCAAAACTGTTTTCAAAATCAACTGTGTCTTTATTAATATCTCTAAGTAATTCTAGTGATATTTTTGATAAACGAGCTTCAGTATATCGCATTGCTGCTGCACCATAACCATCTATTGATCCAAAGTTTCCGTGTCCATCCACTAATGTATATCTGTAACTAAAAGGTTGTGCCATTCTTACTAATGATTCATATATAGCTGAATCTCCGTGTGGATGGTAGTTACCCATAACATAACCAACTGTTTTAGCACTTTTTTGATATGGTTTATCACCAGTATATCCACATTCAAACATTGAATACAAAATTCTTCTATGAACTGGTTTTAATCCATCTCTTAAATCTGGTAAAGCACGAGATACTATAACACTCATTGAATAATTTAAGAATGATGTCTCCATTTCATCTTTAATATTTACTTCATTTAATCTATCCATTATTTCCTCACCTCCTATATATCCAAATCTTTAACGTACACTGCATTATCTTCTATGAATTTTCTTCTTGGTTCTACTTCTTCTCCCATTAATACATCAAACGTATTATCAACTGAAACAACATCATCTAATGTTATCTTTTTTAGTATTCTGTGTTCTATACTCATTGTTGTATCTCTTAACTCACATGCATCCATTTCTCCAAGACCTTTATTTCTTGAAATTTCATATTTTGTTGTTGGAGGAAGAGTACTTAAATATTCATCTCTTTCTGCATCATCCAATACATATGTAAAATTTTTACCATGCGTTATTTTATATAATGGTGGCATTGCAGCATACACATGTCCTTGTTCTATTATAGGTCTAAAAAATCTATAAAATAGAGTTAAAAGTAAGGTCCTTATATGATCTCCGTCAACATCGGCATCGGTCATTATTATTATTTTATGATATCTTAATTTTGCAATATCAAAATCTTCTCCAATACCTGTTCCAAAAGCTGTAATCATACTTCTTATTTCTTCATTACCTAATATTTTATCTAATCTTGCTTTTTCTACGTTTAATATTTTTCCTCTTAATGGTAATATTGCTTGAGTTCTAGAGTTACGTCCATCAACTGCAGAACCTCCTGCACTGTCTCCCTCGACTATAAATATCTCGCATTCTTCTGCATTTTTACTTGAACAGTCAGTAAGTTTTCCCCATCTATTAGTGATTTCTAAACCACCTTTTCTTCTGGTTAATTCTCTCGCTTTTTTAGCTGCAATTCTTGCATGTGATGCTACTAAACATTTTTCCATTATTAATTTTGCTGCTGGAGGATTTTCCATTAAGAATTTATCTAAGCCTTCTCCAAATAAATCACTAGCAATTTTTTTAACTTCTACGTTTCCTAGTTTTGTCTTAGTTTGACCTTCGAATTGTGGGTCTGGATGTTTACATGAAACAATTAATGTTAGTCCTTCTTTTAAATCATCTATTGTTAATGAATCATCTTTTTCCTTTAAAAAGTTATTTTTACGTGCATAATTATTTAATACTCTTGATAGAGCTATTTTAACTCCATCTTCATGAGTTCCGCCTTCTATTGTATTAATATTGTTAGTAAATGAATATATATTTGAACTGTAAGTATCATTATATTGCATCGCTACTTCTATTTCTATGTTATTAATACTAGCTTCGGTATATATTATATCTTCATGAATTACAGTCTTATTTTCATTGAGCATTCTTACATATTCGACTAGTCCGCCATTATATAAGAATTCTTCGCTTTTGTCATGTTTTAAATCAATTAATTTTAAGCATATTCCTTTATTCAAAAATGCGAGTTCTCTAGCTCTATGTTTTAATGTTTCATAATCATATACAGTAGTTTCTTCAAATATTGAAGGATCAGCTTTAAATGTAACTGTAGTTCCTGTTCTATCTTCTGAACATGTTCCTATTACTTTTAATGGTTCGACTGAGTGTCCTCCGTTTTCAAATCTTTGAAAGTAAACTTCTCCACCTTTATAAATAGTTACTTCAAGATATGAACTGAGTGCATTAACTACAGATGCTCCAACTCCGTGAAGTCCACCACTAACTTTATATCCTCCACCACCGAATTTTCCTCCAGCATGAAGCACAGTAAATATAGTTTCAACAGTAGATAATCCAGTTTTAGGATGTATTCCTGTTGGTATTCCTCTTCCATCATCTTTAACTGTAATTGAGTCATCTTTATTAATTATTATTTCTATATCATCACAAAATCCAGCTAAAGCTTCATCCACTGCGTTATCCACAATTTCCCAAACTAAATGATGTAGTCCTCTAGATCCAGTTGTACCTATATACATTCCAGGTCTTTTTCTTACTGCTTCTAGCCCTTCTAAAACTTGTATATCACTTTCGTTATAATTTTTATCTGTCATCATTTCACCTCTTCATCTAACTCTATTATATTTGACATAGTTAGTATTTTTTTATCAACATTATTTAAATCTGTTGTTGTTATAAATATTTGAATATTATTTGGTAAATACTTTAATATTTTATTTTGATTGTTTTGATCTAATTCACTAAATAAATCATCTAAAAGTAATATTGGTTTTTCATAAAATGCTTTAGTTAGAACGTTTAATTCACTTAATTTCATTGATAATACTATTAATTTTTGTAAACCCTCTGAACTATATTCTTTTGAGTTATTTTCATTGTGTATAAAAATAAAATCATCTCTATGAATTCCTGTAGAAGTCATACCTTGTAACATTTCTTTTTTCCTATTTTTTTTAAGTATTTTAATTATTTCATCTTCACTTTTATTTAAAAAGTCTGAAACATATTCAATTCTCAAAGTATCTTTTTCTTTAAATTTATTAAAAATTTTAGGAATATATTTATTTATCTTTTCTATATAATCTTTTCTATAATCCGATATTATTTTTCCAGTTGAGGCAAGTTTAATATCAAGTATATCCATATAATTTAAATCTAAATTACTATTTAAATATACTTTTTTTAAATATTCATTCTTATTTTTAATTAATTTGTTATAATCATTTAAAAATTTTAAATAATGTTTATATATTTGGCTTATTTCAATATTTAAATAAGTTCTTCTTGTGCTTGGACTATCTTTTATAATTTTTAATTCATCTGGAGAAAATAATATTACTTTATATTGAGATATAAACTCTGATATTTTTCTTTTTAATGTAGTATTAATTTTAACTTTTTTTCCTTTTTGATCTAATATCACTTCCAATTTCTTTGATGAGGATATTTCTTCATTAAAACATGTTAATTTTATTTTAAAGAATTCTTCATTATTATTAGTAGTTGAACTTCTTCTAAGTACAGCTTTTATCCTTGCTAAAAGCTCTCTTATAGAAAATGGTTTTGTTATATAATCATCTGCTCCAAGTTCAAGTCCAAGAA
>JAVXDN010000027.1:5546-11497 GCA_036658935.1 Bacilli bacterium
ATAGTTGATTTAAAACTTCTGGCAAGAGAACAATAATATATGCTTTCAAGAATAGAAGTTTTTCCAATTCCATTACTTCCTATTATTATATTTATTTTAGAAAAATTATTTAATTTTATTTTTTTATAATTTCTAAAATTTATTAATTCTAATTCAGTAATATTCATTTTAACCCCTTTTAATAGTCTTGAGACAAATAAAGTTGTATCTGTAGTACTCCCATACCTAGTTATAATTATAACATTTTTTTCTATATAATACTATTTATTTTAAACAAAATATCTAAATATTATGATATTTTTTATAGTTTTAAAAAAAAGAGCATAATTAGTACTTTGATATGCTCTTTTTAACTCTTTCACTTAGTATTATTTGTAGTCTAGTTGATCTTATTATTTGATTAGTAAGTGAACCTAGCGATATACTTACTTCTAATAATCTTCCTTCGTAAAATTCTATTATTGATTTGCTTGGATTATTTTCAGTATAGAATTTTCTAATACTATTTGCATTTATCCATTCACATGTTGAATTAATAGGACTTTCAAGTGGAAAAAAGATTATATTATTAATTTCTTCTATAATTATTGGAGTTTTATAGTTAATTCCTAATAATTTTTTAGTAGCTTTACTTCTTCCACTATAGGTTGAACCAAAATATAAACAATTTTCTTTTATTATACTAAATGCAGAGCATGCTAATATAAATTCTTGATGTGTTTCTAATACCTTACAACAATTATCATCAATTGGTATAATTGCCAGTGTTGAATTACTTATTTCATAATTCATAAAATTTCCCCCTTTCTAAAAATTGAGTTTTATACTACTCGAATTTTCAAAAATTGAAAGGAGTTTTGCGCTAAATAGCGAATTCCATGTCTTAAACGTGTTTTTTAGTATGTTTTTATAGGTAATATTAGTTGAGTCAAAGTTCCATCAGTTGTTTCTTTTATTACTATTGGCTTAATTTCTCCATTTAATAGTAATACAACTTTATCACTATTAAAGCTTTTTAGTGCTTCCATCATAAATCTTGCACTAAATGATATTTTTAAATTATCACCTTTTATTGTATTTACTGACATTTTTTCTTCTACTTTACCTATTTCGATAGATGAAGATGTTATTATAATTTGATTATCAGTTTTTTCAAATACAACTATATTTTTATCTTTTGATTGACTCAATAAACTAGCTCTATCTATAACATTATAAAGTGTATCTAAATCTACTTCTAATTGTATATTAAATTCTGTTGGAATAAATGTATCTGTATTTGGGTAGCTTCCATTTAATAAACTAGATTGAAATAATACATTCTTATATTTAAATAATACTTTATTTTTAAATAAATGTAATTCTACAGTTGATATTTCATCATCAAATATTTTTATTAATTCATTAATATTTCTTGATGGTATAACTATATTTACTGGTTCTTCACATGGTTTATCTAATTTTAATATTTTTTTTGCTAGACGATACGAATCTGTTGCGATACATTCAAAATTATCATCTATAATTTTTATATTTATTCCAGTAAGTAATGGTCTACTTTCTTGAGTAGATGTTGCAAAGGATGTTTCATTAATTACTTGTTTTAATATATCTGTTTGAAGAGATATAAAGTTGTCTTTTTCTGTTAAGTCTATTGTTGGAAAATCATTTAATGAAAAGCAATTTAAATCATATTTAGAATTTGTTGTAGAAATAACTGCTTTAAAACCATCTGTTTCTTTTATTTCTATTAGTTTTTCTGGTATTTTTCTTATTATTTCTAGTAAATATTTTCCATTAATAATAATACTACCTTCTTCTTTTATTTCTTTTATTTCTTTCTTATCAATAAAAGTTTTTATAGTTATATCATTATCTGTAGCTGTTAAATATAAACCATTACTATTAACTTCAAACTTGATACCATTTAGTACTGGTATTATATTCTTACTTGAGAGTGCTCTACTTACATTTGTTAGTTCCTTTAAAATAATTTCTTTTTCAATTAATAAATTCATTATTATTCCTCTTTTCTTTTAATAATAGTAATAGAGTTTAGTGTGTTGATAACTCTATTTTATCACTATTTTTGTGTTAATGCTATGTGCAAATATATGTTAATAACTATTTATAAGTCTAATAGTTATCAACATAGCTGTTGTTTTATTTCATTAATTTTGTCATTTAATTCTGAATTTCCTTTTATATCATTTTTAATTTTTTCATATGCGTGAATTACAGTTGAATGATCTCTACCTCCAAATTCTAAGCCTATTCTTGGATATGTTTCATCTGTTAACATTCTACTTAAATACATTGATATCATTCTTGCAGTAGCAATATCTTTGTTTTTCCGTTTTCCTTTTAAATCATCTACTGTTAATTTAAAATAAGATGCAACACATGCTTGTATTTTTGATATAGAGTTTTCAGTATATATTAAATTGTCTGTATAATCTTTTAATGCAACCATTGCATCATCAGTTGTTATATCTTTTAAATTCCACATAGCTTTATATGCATAGAGTCGTATAATTGATCCTTCTATATTTCTTACATCATTTCCACAGTTTGATGCAATAAAATTAATTATTTCATCACTTAAATCAACTACAAAACCACCTGATTTAATTTTGTTTTTAATTATTTTAATTTTTAAATCATATTCTGGAACATCTATAGTTACTTTTAATCCCCAATTAAATCTTGTTTTTAACCTATCTTCGAACATTTTTAAATCATCTACAGAACGATCTGAACATATTATTATTTGTTTTTGATTATAGTATAGATTATTAAATGTATTAGTAAATTCTTCTTTACTTTTAATAGCGGTACCCATAAATTGTATATCATCAATCATTAATACATCAATATCTCTATATTTCTTTTTAAATACATCAATATATTCTATATTATTATTTGTATTATCTGTTTTTGTAAGTAATATAAAGTCATTTATAAATTGATCAGTTGTTATATATAAAACTCTTTTATTTGAATGTTCTATTATATAGTTACCTATTGAATGCATTAAATGAGTTTTTCCTAGGCCACTTTTTCCATATATAAATAATGGATTATATAATTTACCAGGATTTTCTGCGACTGCTAAAGCGGAAGAATATGCAAATCTGTTTGATTCTCCTACTATGAATGAATCAAATGTATATTTTTTATCTAAATTAATATTGTAATAGTCATTATTTGTTGGTGTATCTTTGTTTTCTATTTTGTTTATATCATTGGAGTTATCAACAATATTTTCTATTTCACTTTGTAATATAAACTTTATTTCATAGTTTTTTCCTGTTATTTCATAAAATATATCTTGAATTAAATCATAATAATTTTTTGTAAGGTGTATTTTGTGGGCATCTAAAGTTATAATAATATATAGGTCATTATCTATGATTTTATATAATTTAAGATTTTTAAACCAAGTATCAAAAGTAATTTCAGTTACTTTTGTAACTATAATAGTTGAAAATTCTTCCCATATTTTATTGTAATCCATCGAGTTTCACCCCCACCCATAGTTATCAACAATTAAATTGTAAAACAAAACTTTTGAAAATTAAAGACCTATTTATATAATTGCACTTGTGAACACAGTTGTCAACAACTTGTCCACATATATTATCCTTTTGTTATGTATGTTTAGCATAGTTATCAACTCTATCAACAAAATATTTATGCACATGTTGACAAACCAATAATCATTAAAAGTTAATATGTGAATAAAAATTGACAAATACTATTCTATCTACTATAATTAGGTACGTCAAGAAAAAAAAGAGTTAGGAGGAAAATAAATGAAGAAAGTTGAAAAAACTATGAAAAATGGTGTTAAGAAAAGATCTCAAGGATTTTTAAGTAGACAAAAAACTAATATTATTTCTGATAGAAGAGCTAAAGGAAGAAAAAATTTAACGAAATAAACTGCTTTTAATTGAGTGGTTTTTTTTGTATAATAACTTAAATGGGAGATATTATGAATAAAGATTTTATTATAAGGAAAAATGAAGACATTCAAAAGATTATTAATTGTGGAAAGAAAAAAGTTAATAAGTTTTTTGTTGTGTATTATATTAATAATTCAATTAATCATGATAGATTTGTATTAAGTGTTGGGAAGAAAATAGGAAATGCAGTTGTAAGAAATAAAGTTAAAAGGCAACTTAAAGAAATACTTAGAAAAAATATGACATATAATTCTAGAGATTATGTTATAATAGTTAGGAATGGAATTAATGCCCTTGATTATATATATAAGGAAAGAGAATTAATGTCATTACTTAAAGGAGATAAAAATTAATGAAGAAATTACTTATTGCTGTACTTTTAGGACTTACTTTATTAACTGGATGTACAAAAAGTTTTAAAGATGAGTCTAGTAAAAAAACTTATACAGCTAATATATTATGTTCCCCTACAAAACAAGAGACATTGGATATTTATGAAAAAAATAAGGAACAAACTCATGTAGATGTTTCTAAATTACCAAAATGTACTAATTATAAAATTAATAGTGGTGGATATGATGGTTTATGGTCTACTATATTTATTAAACCTCTTGCATGGTTAATTATTAAGTTAGGTCAATTAGTTGGTAATTATGGTGTTTCTATAATGATAATAGGATTACTCTTAAGAGTAGTAATGATTCCTCTTACTAATAAATCTACTAAGATGAGTGAAGGAATGAATAAGGCTAAACCGGAACTTGATAAGTTAGAGAGAAAATATAGGGGAAGAGAAGATAAAGATTCTATGATGATGAAGAGTCAAGAGATGATGGCTATATATAAAAAGTTTGATATTAGTCCAATGTCAGGATGTTTGTTCTCTTTTATACAGTTACCTTTATTCTTTGCTTTCTTAGAAGCAGTTAATAGAATTCCAGTGTTCTTTGAAGAAAACTTATTCATGTTTCAACTCGGAACAACACCTTGGGAAGGATTAAGTGCTGGGAATTACTGGTATATGATTATTGTAGCTTTAATTATTCTTACTACATTCTTCTCATTTAAAAATATGAATATGGGTGTTATGGATCCTGCACAAGCTAAACAAATGAAATTTATGAATATATTTATGATTGTATTTATTTCAATTGCTTCATTTGGTTTACCTACTGCAATTGCACTTTATTGGATAGTTTCTAGTGGATTTACTGTTGTTATGAACTTAATAATGTCAGCTAAAAGAAATAAAAATAAATTAGTAAGGAAGTGATTATACATGGAAAAGTATAAATACAAGGGAAAGAATGAAGAACAGTTAAAACAAGTTGCTACAGAAGAAATTGGATTGACTGAAGATTGCTTATTATTTAAAGGATATGAAGAAGTTAGTGGTATTCTTAAAACAAAGAAATATATCTTAGAAGTTGTGAAATTGTCTGATCTAGCTGAATTAGGTGAGAGAATGATAGAAGATATTGTATCTGGTATTGGAATAAATGGTAAAGTTTCAAGCAAGATTAGAGATAAACAAATAACTTTTCAGATATCATCAGATAATAATTCATTGTTAATTGGTAAAAGAGGTCATATTCTTGATTCTATTCAAAATTATGTTAGACAAGCTTTATCTAAAAAAATTGATATGTTTGTAAATATAATAGTTGATGTTGAAAATTATAAAGAAAAACAAGTTATGTATTTAGAAAGAAAAGTTAAAAACTTAGCTAAAGAGGTTAGTACCACTAAGATGGATATTAAATTAGATCCTATGAATTCATATGAGAGAAGAATAGTTCATAATGCATTAGCTAGTTTTAATAAGGTAACTTCTGAAAGTGAAGGAGAAGAACCTAATAGATATATTGTTATTAAATATAAGGAAAGAGTTTAAAATCACTCTTTTTTTTATTTCCCGGGAAATAAATACTGAGAAATAATTTACATTAAATTGATTACATGATATAATTTTATGCCGTGGAGGGT
>JAVXDN010000028.1:0-11294 GCA_036658935.1 Bacilli bacterium
GACATTGCTTTAGAAGCAAACTTTCCAAGACTTGATGCTAACATTGCTAAAAATCCCATAATTAACCTCCTTTGTTATTATTTAAAACATTTAAATTAAGCTTTTTTATATGACTTATAATTGTCATACTTTAATTTAAATATTTTATACGTTGTAGGTAGAATCAAAACTGTCTCCAATATAGTTGCAAATAATAATGAATTAGATATCATATTATCATTTATAAAAATTATTAATATTAAATATAAGATAGCACTCAATGTACAACAAGATTTATATATCAATCTTCTATTTTTACTTACTATAGGTCTTTTCTCTGTATCAGCTGGAGCATATATAAATATAAATAATATACATACAGCCATTAAAGCGATTTTTACATATATATTAATAGTAAAATATCTTATCATAACTGGTAAAATAATAAATGATACTATTGATGATAACCAACATTGCCATGATTCCTTAGCATGTAATCCAAAACCGGTTAGTCTTAAAAGATTATATAAAATAAGGAGAACAATCATTTCTTTAAATATTCCTAAAATAAATGTTAAAGCAAAGATCACAACAGTTTTTGTAAATGTAATATATACTGTCGCGAGACCATACTTTATTTCATTGATTTTTTCGTCATTATAATCATAATATTTATTTATAAGTTTCACACACGAATTAACAAAATGCTGTTTCATACTTTTACTCCTATGTTTAAATTATAAATGATATCTACTATAATTCATTTTTAATGTTTAAAAAGCAAATTATTTTGTCTCTAACACAATAATAATATAAAGAAACAACAAATAAATTACTTTATATGTATAAAAACGATAATAATAAGCAAAAAATATTCATTGTTTATTAAGAAAATATTTGTCGATTTTTTGGGTCTAAAAATGTTTGAAGAAAACCATTAATAATCTTATGATTAGAGCATGGAAGGAGGAATACAATATGAACAAAGGAAGAGTAAAATGGTTTAATAATGAAAAAGGATATGGATTTATTGAATATGGTGAAGTGCTAGACGAAGATATATTTGTACATTTTTCTGCAATTAAAGAAGATGGATATAAAACTCTTAAAGAAGGTGATATAGTTTCTTTTGAACTTATAAAAACCGATAAAGGAGCTCAAGCTATTAACGTAAAAGAAGTAAAATTAACTACTGTTTAGTAGTTTTTCTTTACTATTTATGATAATATGTAATTATAGGAGGCATGATATGAATTACAAAGTTAGAGGAGAAAATATCGAAGTAACTGATGCAATCGATAACTACATTAAGGAAAAACTAGGCAAATTATCGAAATTCTTTAAAGATCCTGAAAATCTTGATGTTAAAGTAGTTCTTAGAGTAAGAGGTAGAGAACAAAAAGTCGAAGTTACAATTAATACAGCCAAATATGATTTAAGAGCTGAGGAATCTTCTGCAGACCTTTATGCAGCTGTTGATTTAGTTGTTGATAAACTAGAAAGACAAATAAGAAAATTTAAGACAAAATTAATTGATAAAGTTAGACAAGAAACTATAGAAGAAGTAGAAGATTACTTTGATATGGATGATCAAGAAATAGTAAAAAGAAAGAAAGTCTTCTTAAAACCTATGGATGAAGAAGAAGCAATGACACAAATGGAACTTTTAGGACATTCATTCTTTGTATTTAAAAACACTGATTCTGACAATATATGTGTTTTATATAAAAGAATTGATGGAGATTTCGGTATAATAGAAACTAATTAAGAGGATGTTTCCTCTTTTTTTATGTCTTTAATATTTATTTTATACATGGTACAATATTATCTGGAGTGTGAAATTATGAATATACTTAAAAAGTTATTTGATTATGAAACAAAAGAATTAAAAAAATTCGATAAATTAGCTGATGAAATATTAGCACTAGACACTGAATATACAAAATTAACTGAAGTTGAATTAAAAGCTAAAACGCCTGAGTTTAAAACAAGATTAGAAAAAGGTGAAACTCTTGAAGATATTTTAGTTGAAGCTTTTGCAACAGTTAGAGAAGTTGCATATAGAACTTTAGGAGAAAAACCATATAAAGTTCAAGTAATTGGTGGACTAGCAATGCATTATGGTAACATAGCGGAGATGAAAACTGGAGAAGGAAAAACTTTGACATGCACAATGCCAGTTTATTTAAATGCCTTAGCAGGTCTTGGAGTTCATGTAATTACAGTTAATGAATACTTATCAGCTCGTGATGCAGCATGGATGGGAAAAGTATACACTTATTTAGGTCTAAGTGTAGGATGTAATAAAAGAGAAATGACTCCAGAGGAAAAGAAAGAACAATATGAATGTGATGTAACATATACAACTAATAATGAATTAGGATTTGATTATTTAAGAGATAATATGGTAGTAAGAAAAGAAAATAGAGTACAAAGAGGACTTAATTTTTGTATTATTGATGAAGTAGATTCAATATTAATAGATGAAGCTAGAACACCTCTTATAATATCTGGTGGAGTATCTAAAAGTGCAGATTATTATTATCAAGCTGATAAATGTGCAAAATCATTAAAAACAACTGATTATGATATAGATGAAAAAACAAAAAAAGTTACATTAACTGAAACCGGAGTAAAACACGCAGAAGAATTATTAAAAGTTAATAATTTATATGAAATATCTAATTCAGAATTAGTGCATTCATTAGATAAATCATTAACTGCAAACTTTGCATTTAAGAAAGACGTTGATTATGTCGTTGATAATGATAAAGTTGTTATAGTTGATCTTTTCACTGGTAGATTAATGCAAGGAAGACAATTTTCAGAAGGACTTCATCAAGCTATTGAAGCAAAAGAAAATGTAACAATAAATAGTGAAACAAAAACACTCGCTACAATTACATTCCAAAACTTATTTAGAATGTATAATAAATTATCTGGTATGACAGGAACAGCAAAAACAGAAGAAGAAGAATTTAGAAATATATATAATATGTATGTATTACAAATTCCTACAAATAAACCAGTTATAAGAGAAGACTTTAATGATTTAATATTTATGAATTTAAAAGGAAAATTCAATGCAATTGCAGACTTAATAGCAGAAACTCATAAAATAGGACAACCTATTTTAGTTGGAACTGCTTCTATTGAATCTTCTGAAAGATTGAGTGAATTACTTAAAAAAAGAAAAATAACACATGAATTATTAAATGCTAAGAATAATGAAAGAGAAGCTTTAATTATAGAAAATGCTGGTAAAAAAGGCTCAGTTACAATCGCTACAAATATGGCAGGACGTGGAACTGATATAAAACTAGGTGAAGGCGTAGTTGAATTAGGCGGACTAATGGTTATTGGAACAGAACGTCATGACTCTAGACGTATTGATAACCAGTTAAGAGGACGTTCAGGAAGACAAGGAGATCCAGGAGTAACAAGATTCTATATATCTATGGAAGATGACTTAATGCTTAAATTCGGTAGTGATAGAATGAAAAGCATAATGGCAACTCTTGGAGTAAAAGAAGATCAACCAATATCTCATAAAATGTTAACTAAGAACATAGAAACTGCTCAAAAAAGAGTAGAAGGATTTAACTTTGATAGAAGAAAAGCATTATTAGATTATGATAATGTAATAAGTAAACAAAGAGAAATCATATATGAAAGAAGAAATGAAATATTAGATAAAGATTCAATTAGGGATAGAATACTATCTACATTTGAAGAAGATGTAAGAAATGAAGTACTTCTACATATCCCTCCTGAAGATAAATTAACTATAAATGATATAGACAATTTATGCGAATATTTTAATAATAACCTTCTACATGTTAGAAAACTTAAAAATAAAGAACTAGAAGATAAATCAATTGATGAAATAGTAAAACTAGTTTATGATTTAGTAGTGGACGATTATAATGAAAAATTAAAAGATATACCACAAGAAATTCAAGATGATTTTGAAAAATCAATAAGTTTAAGAATATTAGATAATAAATGGATGGATCAACTTGATGCAATGGAAAACTTAAAAGAAGGAATTGGATTAAGAGGATATGCACAAACAAACCCACTTCAAGCCTATGCATTAGAAGGATTTGAATTATTTGATAACATGATATCTTCTGCTAATGCTGATATAACTTCATTCTTACTAAAAGCAGAGGTAAGACAAAACACTGAAAGAAAAGATAATACAAGAAATATAAGAACTAATGATACAAAAGAAACAAAAAAGACACCTACCAAAGCTACTAAAAAGCCAGGAAGAAACGATCCATGTCCTTGTGGTAGTGGAAAAAAATACAAAAATTGTTGTGGAAAATAATATAAAACAATAAAATCAAGAAAAGAAATAAGTTGAATTTATTCCTTTTCTTTTTGCATTTTTTCCTCTTCTTTGATAAAATATAATAGCTTTATAAAAAGGATGAGTAAATGCAATTAAAAAATGTAACTTTAAACTTCGGAAAACAAACTATTTTTGATGATATTAATTTAACTATTGATGATAATTCCAAAGTAGGTATAGTAGGATTAAATGGCGCTGGGAAGTCAACTTTTTTTAATGTATTAATGTCTAAACAAACACTAGACTATGGAAAAGTCATAACAAATAAAAATTGTAGAATAAAACTTCTTCCACAAGTAATAGATAGTTCTATACTTAAAAGTGATTTAACAGTATTTGATTATCTTTTAGAAGGAAGACCAGTCGCTAAACTACAAGAAAATCTTAATATTCTTTATGAAAAATTAACATCTGATTTAAAAGAAGCTGAACAAAATAAAATATTAAAAGAAATAAGTGATATAACTACTGAATTAGATTATTGGGATGTATATAATTGTGAGAACATCTTACTTAAAATTATAGATGGTATGCATATTGAAGAAAATCTACTAGAAAAGAAAATGCATGAATTATCAGGAGGTCAAAAATCAAAAGTATCTTTTGCTCGTCTTTTATATTCCTCTCCTGAAATAGTATTACTAGATGAACCCACAAACCATTTAGATGAAGAAAGTAAAGAATATATAATCTCATATTTAAAAAATTATAACGGAAGTGTACTTATAATATCCCATGATATTGAGTTTTTGAATCAAGTTACAGATGAAACATTATATTTAGATAAAAGAACACATAAAATGATATTACATAAAGGAAATTACGAAAAATTTTTAAAATATCAAGAAGCTCATGAAGCAGGAATACAAAACGAAATAGAAGCACAAGAAAGACAAATAAAAGAACTAAGAGATATAGTTCTTCTTTACACTAATTCATCAGGTAAAAGAAAAAGAATGGCGCAATCCCGTGAAAAACAACTTGATAAATTAATTAGTAATAAAATAGAAGCCCCACCAGTTACTAAAACAATGAATTTAAAATTAGAAATAGATCATGAGAGTAGTGCAACACCACTCAAAGTAAATAATGTATCATTTTCATATGATAAAACAAAAGAAGATATAATAACTGATGATTTATCATTTAATTTATCTAGAGGAGAAAAATTTCTAATAGTTGGAAAAAACGGAATAGGAAAATCCACATTATTAAAATTAATAGTAGGTTCGCTTAAACCAGATAAAGGAAATATAGAACTAGGATATAATACAGAGATAGGATATTATGCTCAAGAACATGAACTACTAGATGAAGATAAAAATATAATAGATAACTTTTCTTCTCTCGGGCTTAGCGAAAAATCTTTAAGAAGTGTTTTAGGGAGATTCTTATTTTCTTCAGATGAAGTATATAAAAATATATCAGTACTATCTCCTGGAGAAAGAAGTAGGGTAGCACTAGCAAAATTATCTCTTTTAAAAGCGAACTTCCTTATATTAGATGAACCCACAAACCATTTAGACCCACAAACTCAGGAAATAATAGCATCTACTTTTAAAACATATCCAGGGACAATGTTAGTAGTATCCCACAATACTCACTTTGTAGATAACTTAGGAATTGATAGAATCTTAATACTACCAAGTGGAAAAATAGTACCATATGACTTAAAAATAGTAGAACATTATGAATTTGAAAACTCAAAAAAATGATTTACATAACACTATTCATTATTATGAAAAATACCAAAAAACATATATATAAATATAATAAAATGATATGATAAATACACATATTAATAAAATATATTAGTGATAATTTTGATTTTTATTCAATGTATGGTATAATATTCAAGCGGAGGATTTATGAAGATAATACTCATTAAAGATATTAAAGGAACTGGAAAAAAAGATGAAATCAAAGAAGTAAAAGATGGATTTGGCAGTTTCTTAATAGGTAATAGCTCAGCAGTAGCGTATAACACTAAAAATAATACGGTACTAACTAGAGAGTTAAAACAAAGAGAAGATAAAGAACAACTTCTAATAGAAGAATGTCTAAAACAGAAGAAACTAATAGAAGATTTATCAGTAACTTTAACTTTAAAGACAGGTAATTCAGGAAAGACATTCGGAAGCATAACTAGTAAACAGATATGTGAAGAATTAAAAGCTTCTAATATAATTATAGATAAAAAGAAACTTTTAATAAAAGATGAAA
This sequence comes from Bacilli bacterium, assembly GCA_036658935.1. GTDB lineage: Bacteria > Bacillota_I > Bacilli_A > RF39 > UBA660 > JAVXDN01. The sequence goes on from JAVXDN010000028.1 coordinate 6,563, forward strand.
TTAATAATTTAGGACAATACAATATAAAAGTAATGCTCCATAAGAAAGTAACAGCAGTTTTACATCTAAAGGTAGTGGGTGATTAATATGGCAAGAAAAGAACCACAAAGTCTAGAAGCTGAAGTAAATGCTTTAGGCACAGCATTCATAAATAAAGAATCATGTGAAAAAATATGTGAAGAATTAACTCCTGATATGTTTTACAGCGAAGCAAATAAAAGAATATTTGAAGTTATATCTGAACTTAGAAGTAAAGATACGCCAGTAGACGTAACAACTGTAGTAAATGAATTAGATAAACATAAAGACTTATCTAAAGTAGGTGGAATAGAATATATTACAGAAATAGTTGATTCAGTTGCAACTGTTGCTAATCTACAATATTATATAGATATATTATTTGAAAAATATATATTAAGAACACTAATAAATAAATCCGCAGAAATACAATCAGACTGTTTTAATGAAGAACAGGAAGTAACTCTAATTGTTGAGAATGCTCAAAGAAGCGTTTTAGCAGTTAATACAAATAAAATAGAGAAAGATATAAAAAGCATACAAGAAGTAATAGTAAAAGCTCAAGCTGAAATAGAACTCCTAGCTAAAAATGGAGCTGATATAACAGGCATAGCTTCTGGATATTATGAACTAGATGCAAGAACCACAGGATTTCATGCTAATGAGTTAATCATTCTAGCAGGAAGACCAGGAATGGGTAAATCCGCTCTTGCTCTTAATCTAGCCACTAATATGGCAATTAATAGTAAAAAAAGTGTAGCTTTCTTTACTTTAGAAATGGGAGCAGAACAAATAGTTAATAGAATGTTTTCATCTGTTGGACAAATAGATTCACAGAAATTAAGAACAGGAAAACTAGAACATAATGATTGGAAAAAATTAAATGAAGCTATGAGTGAACTAGCAGATACACATATATTCATAGATGATTCAGCTGGAATAACAGTTGGAGAAATGAGAAATAAATGTAGGAAGATTAAAAACTCTTCTACAGGACTTGATATTATATTTGTCGATTACTTACAATTATTAAGTAGTAGTACAAAATATGCAGGAAATAGAGTACAAGAAGTAAGTGAAGTAAGTAGAGATCTTAAAAAACTTGCAATGGAATTAAATGTTCCAGTAGTCGCTTTAGCTCAATTATCTCGTGGTGTAGAAAGAAGAGATGACAAGAGACCATTAATGAGTGACTTAAAAGAAAGTGGAAGTATAGAACAGGACGCAGACATCGTTATGTTCTTGTACAATGATGACTATTATTCACATAAAGCCAAAGAAAGACCAGATCTATCACTAACTGAACTAATAATATCTAAACATAGAAGCGGTTCTACAGGAACTGTTGAATTAATGTTCGAAAAAAATCTAAGTAATTTTAAAAATTACATAAAAGGTGAGGAAGAATAAATGAAAAAAAGTAGTATTTATATTGGAATAATATTTTCCCTTATAATGACTGGCCTAATATTTATATTAGGTTTTGATAGAAAAAATTATATGGATTATCCCTCGAAACTTTATCAAGTATATTTAGATGGTGAAGTAATAGGAGTAATTGATAACAAAAAAGAACTATACAATTTAATAGATAAAGAACAAAACCATTTAAAAGATAAATATTCAGTAGATAAGATTTATCCACCAAATGGATTAGAAATAATGCCAATAGTAACTTATGAAGGACATGTAGATAGTTCAAAAGTTATATATGACAAAATGAAAGATAAAGATCCTTTTACAGTAAAAGGATATAAAGTAACAATAACTAAAAACAAGAAAACAACAACTGATGAAGTAGATACTACACCAGTAACACAAACACTTTATATATTACATGAAGCGGATTTTAATGCTGCAGTAGAAAATACAGCTAAAGCATTCTTAACTGAAGAAGAAATTAAAGCATATAAAGATAAAAAACAAACTCCGATAACAAATACAGGTAAATTTATAGATAATATATCATTAAAAGAAAATGTAACTATAAAAGAAACATATATTTCTACATCTGATAAGATTTTATCATCTCCAGAAGAAATATCTAGATATTTATTATTTGGAACATTAGAAACACAAGCAACATACACTGTTTCATCTGGTGATACAATAAGTGCTTTAGCACAAGCTAACTCATTGAGTGTTGAAGAATTCTTAATCGCTAACCCAGAAATAAAAAGTGCAACATCTTTATTATTTCCTGGACAAGTAGTAAAAATAGGATTAATTAAACCAGCAGTTGATGTATCAGTTCAAACAACAGTTGTAGAAAATCAAACAGTAACATATGCAACAAAAATTAAATATGACAACTCATTAATTCGTGGAACTTCATATGTAGAACAAGAAGGAAGTAATGGAGTAAGTAAAGTTAAATTTAAAATAGATACAGTAAATGGTGCAATGCTTAGTGTTGATAGAGTAAGTGCAGAAGAAATAACACCCGCTGTTGATAAAATAATAGTAAAAGGTGGCCTAGAAATAAACTATGTTGGAGATTCAGGATATTGGGGATGGCCAACAATTAAACCATACGTTATAACTTCTTATAGAGGATGGCGTTGGGGAGAATGGCATACAGGAATAGACATCGCAGGAGTAGGGTCTGGTTCTCCAGTATATTCAATACAATCTGGAACTATAGTAGAATGTGGATTCAACAGATCTATGGGTAACTATGTATATGTTTGGCATGAAGCACAATTTACTTCAGTCTATATGCATATGTCAGCATTCTCTAGTAACACTAGAAAAGGCGCTTCAGTTGCAAAAGGACAAATATTAGGTGCAGTTGGAAGTACAGGTAATTCCTCAGGTCCACACTTACATTTATCCGTATATGCAAATGGACTACCTTATAGGGGTGGACAAGAAATAGATCCACTAGCGTTATATAAATAATGAAAGTATATGTACTAGGAAGTGGTTCAAAAGGAAACTCTACACTGATAAATGTTAATAATAAAAACATTCTTATTGATGTAGGTTTTTCCTATAAAACACTTTGTACTAGATTAGAAACTATAAATGTATATCCTAAAGATATAGATTACATATTTATTACTCACGAACATACAGACCATATCTTTGGATTACTTTCATTTCTAAAGAAAAATAATCCAGTAGTATATATTAGTGAAAAAATAGATACTTCATATCTTAATTATCAAAATATAAAACCATATGAGAATAACTTTATAATAGATAATATAAATATAACATTATTAAATATTTCACATGACTCTATTGACCCAAAAGGATTCTTAATAGAATATGATAATTCATCAGTAGTATATATAACTGATACTGGATACATACATAAAAAGATTTTAGATAAAATTAAAAATAAAAACTATTATATAATTGAGAGTAATCATGATACTGAAATGTTATTAAACGGAAGATATCCTGTATACTTACAAAGAAGAATATTAAGTGATGAAGGTCATTTATCTAATGAATTATGTGCTGGATATTTAGTAAAATTAATAGGAAAAGATACAAAAGAAGTCTTTTTAGCTCATTTAAGTCATCAAAATAATGATCCAGAAGTAGCATTAAATACAGTAAAAAGAATATTAAAAGAAAACAATATAGAATTTGATAATGTTAAATGCGCTCTTCAAGAAGAAGTAGTTGGTGTATAATGATAAAAATAATAGCACTAGGAAAACTCAAAGAAAAATATTTAATAGAACTAAACGAAGATTATTTAAAAAGAATAAATAAATATCATCCTATAGAATTAATAGAATTAAAAGAAAGTACACTAAAAGAAGAAGCAATAAACATAAAAAAACATTTAAATACAAAAGATTATATAATCTCTTTAGCTGTTGAAGGTAACACTATATCTTCCCTTGAATTTAGTAAAATAATAGATAATTTACTAATCTCTGGAAGAAGTAACATAGTATTTATTATAGGCTCTTCTGATGGTTTAGATAAAGAAATTAAATCATCTTCTGATTACTTACTATCATTTTCGAGCATGACTTTACCACATGGATTATTTAGAGTATTCTTAACAGAACAAATATATAGGGCATTTAAAATAATAAATAATGAAAGATATCATAAGTAAATTAATATAATTAAATATGTTAGATAAAATATGGATTATATTAATTTTTTATTTGATTTATTTAAGTATTAGTCTACTCTTTAATACGAGTTTTTCATTGAAAAAATTATTATTTAAAAAAACAAAAATAGATAAAAAAACCTTGTGTCTATCTTTAGGAGTGAAAGCAGGAGTAGGTACTATAATAGGAACCGCATCATCAATTTTTATAGGAGGCTGTGGTACAATATTATGGATATGCTTATTTACTATATTTACATGTCCTATAATATATTATGAATCATTATTAGGTTCAAAATACAAAGAAAAAACAAAAACTAATACATTAAGTGGTCCATATTTTTATATAAAAAAAGGATTAAATAAAAAGTATTTAGCAATTATCACAAATATAATATTCATATTAACATATTCATTTCTATTCTTAATGATACAAACAAATACAATAAGTGAAATAATTAAATTAAATATAAAAAGTAACTTTTTTAACATAATAATATTAATAATAATCTTTTTAATACTATTATTAATAATCTTTTTTAATATAAATAATATATTAAAATTATTAAATAAAATAGTCCCATTTATGTGCTTGTTTTTCATGTTAATTAGCAGCTATATAATAATAAA
>JAVXDN010000029.1:0-10800 GCA_036658935.1 Bacilli bacterium
ACTGCTCCTCTATAGTAATATGATACTTTGCCTCCTTCTGTATATGATAGATTAGTTCCAGTTGTATAATAAAGGCCTAAGTCTCCAGAAGTACTTGATGGAGTTGCAAAGTTCACTGATGCATCTGATTTTCCTCCATTATTATCTTGCTTTATTTTATTAATAAGTGTACCTAATGAAGTTACTTTTTCTTTAAAGTTAAGCGTACAAACCGCACCAGGCTTACTAATAGTTATCGCTAAAGAATATGTATCATTGTTCCAAGTAACATTCATACCTGTACAAATGGGTTCAAGAATCCATTTTCCAGTAGTAGGAGTATATTTTACTTCACTAGTTACATTTGAAGCATTAGTTAAAGTAATTTTTTCTATTTTAAAATCCCATACTCCACTTGTTCCAGCACTTATCTCTGTTTTAGCTTCTTTAACTATAGAATTAAGTAAATTTTCTCTACTCATATTACTCCATACAATAACTAACATTAACAAAAGAAAAAGAATTAAAAATGAGTAAACCAAAGACATAGAAATAAAACCTTTTTTCATTTACTCACCTTCCCTATTATGAATTATACAATAAAAAAAGTAATATTTCTATTACTTTTTAATAGTAACTATATAACTACAATTTTATATACTATTAATAGGTGAGAATGTAATGAAAACATTAAATGATTTAAAAAATATGTATAAAACAAATAAACCATTATTTAATATGGTTATATTTGTAGTACTATGTGTTTTAATATTATGGCAAGCTATATTCTCTTTAATTCTTCCTAATAGAATAAATATATTAATACTTTTAACTTTATTTGGAGGGCTCGTTTTCTTCTATTTCAAAAACTCCTGAAGTAACTAAATCATTACTTTTATAAATGAAATTAATAATTTCATTTATATTTTTAGTATCCATTAAATTATTACCAGTTTCTTCTATTCTTCCTGGAATACTAATTAATATATTTAAAAGCATAATTTCATTCTTTTCTAGATGAAATATACTATTATAAATTTTAAATAGGTCTTTAAAATCATAATTAGAAAATTCATTTTTATATAACTTATATAAATCTAGTACAGGACTATCTATTATATAATTATCAAAATTAATTAAATAAGGAATATCTCCAATAATAAAATGATCTTGTTTTAAGTTATTATGAACTACCACTACTCTTTGTTTAGTTTTATTGTTAACTTCTCTATACCAAGCATTTAAAGTCCTTTCGCTATAGTCTAGTGAACCTTTAATAATATGATAATTCCTAGCGATTAAATAATCTACTGGAGAGAAATATATAGTACTTTCAATATCCGTAATTAGTTTTTCATAATATAATTTAAGATAATCCACATTATCTATTAATTTTTCATATATTTTTTTATATTTAAGTCGACTAACAGTTTTATAATAAGCAGTTTTATAATGAAGTAATGCTACTGTCTTTATAAGATCAACTAATTTTTCATCTGTAATATGTGACTTAGATTCTATATATTCATACTTAGTATATTCATTATCTTTTGATAATATATGAGGATAAGAAGTGAAATCTCTATTATCTAAATATTCATTTAACTTAGTTAAATCTTTTTTAGTTTTTTTAATAACATAAACTTCATTATCTTTTTTAATAATTTTAGCTTTATTCTTAATTATAATCTTATCATTCATGTTCTATATAAGGTATAACTATTTTATCTCCAAAGTTAACTGTAGAAGTATTATTAATTTCACTTAATTCTTTAATATTAATATTATTATTAATAGAAATAGAATCCATTGTATCATCCTCTTTAGCCATATATATTTTATAAGTAGCATATCCAGGATTTAAATTCATATTACTAGTTATATTATTTATAGTACTACTAGTATCTATATTATTTTCTAATATATTTACAGTTTGATTTACTTCTTCTCTATTTATTTCTTCATTTTTATCTAATAGATCATCTATACTATTTTCTACTACATTTGTATCTTCATAAAGAAGATTTAAACTCATACTAAGACTAAGTACATCATTTACTACATTATAATTAAACTCTCCCATTTCTAAATTAACACTATCTTCATTAATTCTATTACCTAAAGCGATAGAAAAAGGTATCTTATAAAAAAACTCCTCAGTTTGTACACTAGCTTCAGTCATCTTATATGAACCTTCTACAATAAATTCTCCACTAACTTCACCATCTAATACCTTATAGTCATGAGTAAGAGAAATATCTGTTATTTCTTTAACATGTGTCTTAAATAATATTTCTTTTTTAAATGGTATAATTTCTTTCATAATTTTTTCACTCCTTTCTCTAAAATATTATGTAAAAAGATATAATATATTACTAAAAAAAAATCATAATTTTTATGATTTCTTTTTAGTGAATAGATCTTTATATATTTCTTTATAATTATCTACATATATATATTTAATTTTATTTTTAATATCATCTTCAAGAACTAAAACATCTCGTTTATTATATTTAGGAATATAAATAGTATTAATATTAGACTTAATAGCTGCAAGTGACTTTTCTTTTAAACCACCTATTGGAAGAATATCACCATTTAAAGTAATTTCTCCAGTCATAGAAATATTACTATCAATTGTTTTGTTTTTAAGATGACTTAATATAGCGGTTGTAATAGTAACTCCCGCACTAGGTCCATCTTTAGCGACTGCTCCTTCTCTAATATGAATATGTAAATCACTATTAGTTAGAACATCTGGTTTTAATCCAAAATACGTAGCATTTGCTTTAATATAACTAATAGCTACTTCCATACTTTCAGTTATAACACTACCAAGTTTACCAGTGGTTTTAATATTACCTTTTCCAGGATATGTAGTAGCTTCTATATCTAAAGTAACTCCACCCATAGAACTATAAGCTACTCCTCTAACTATACCTGTACTATTCTTAGATATAATTTGAGGTAAATAATATTTTTCATTACCTAAATACTTTATAACAGCATCTCTATTAATAATAACATTATTAACTAATTTTCTATCTTTTTTATATTCGGTAATTACTTTCCTTGATATCTTATAAATAATTCTATTTAATGCTCTTACTCCAGCTTCTCTAGTATAATCATCAATTATAAATCTAATAGCGTCATCTTCAAATTTAATAGCTTTTTGTTTTATATTATAACTTTCATATACTTTAGGTATTAAATATGAAGAAGCTATTTCTGTCTTTTCTTGTAAAGAATATCCACTTATTTCTATAATTTCTAATCTATCATATAATGCGGGTGGTATTTCATCTAAACTATTTGCAGTTAAAATAAACATTATACGAGATAAATCAACATTAACATCAAGATAAGAATCTACAAAAGATTTATTTTGGTTTTCATCTAGAATTTCAAGTAAAGTACTAGCAGGATCTCCTCTATAATCTTTACTTAATTTATCAACTTCATCTAATAAAAACACAGGATTCATACTTCCAGCTTTAATTAAAGAAGTAATTATTTTTCCTGGATTACTACCAATATAAGTTCTTCTATGTCCTATAAGTTCAGCATTATCACTAAGACCTCCAAGACTTACTTTAACAAACTTCCTATTAATACTTTTTCCTATAGCTTCTGCAAAAGTAGTTTTACCTACTCCAGGAGGTCCTACTAAACATATAATTGGACTAGAAGCAGTTTTACTATTTTGTTTAACAGCGATATACTCTATAATTCTTTTTTTAACTTCATTTAACCCATAATGTGAAGAATCAAGTCTTTGTTCTATGACATTTAAATCACTTTCATCTTTTGTTTCAATATTCCAAGGAACTTTAATTAAATAATCAATATAGTTTCTTATAACTGCTGTCTCTGGAGAAGTTTCAGGAGTAGTTTCATATCTAGATACTTCACTATCAATAATTTTCTTTATATATTCAGGAATAGATATTAAAGATATTTTATTTTTAATATCATCTATCTCAGTCTCTTTACTATTCTTTTCTCCTAATTCCTTTTTAATTAAATCTATTTTTTCTCTTAATATAAATTCTTTTTGACTTGCCTCTAGACCTTTATTTAATTCAAAATCTATTTTTTGTTCAAGGTCAAGAACTGCTAACTCTACATTAATCTCTTTAATTAATGACTTCGCTCTACTAACATAAGAAGCATCTAACATTAAATTAAATTTCTTTTCAAAATTAAGAGGTAAGAAGTTCGCTATCATATCAGTAAGTTTATCTAAATTATCAATGTCTTTAATTTGATGAGAAATAGAATTAGATATAAAAGGATTATGAGCTATGTAAGTATCAGTTACATTAATTAATTTTCTAAGTAAAGCAGTATTCTGTATTTCATCTTCTTCAATATTTACAAAAGAAGTAATAATACTTTCTAAAATATCACTCTCTTCATTATAATTAACATAACTATATACTTTAACTCTCTTAATACCTAAAATAACAATTCTTAAATTACCATTTTCTAAATCTATTCTAGATTTTATTCTTCCTATTACACCAATCTTAGGTAAATCACTAGTATCAGGACTTTCTTCTAAATCATTTATAGGGGTCACAACTAATACCTCAGAGTTATGATTCAACTTTGAAATATTAGCAACTTTTTTACTTATATCATTATTAAGCTCTATTCTTACCTCTTGGTAAGGAAGCAAAACAAGACCTTTTAAAAGCATAACCGGTAAGTTTGATTTAGTCATAAAGTATCCTCCCGCTTAGTTTTTTATTATAGCTCATAACCTACTTAGTTGTCTAGCGAAAATACGAAGTTTCATAAAGTTAAAATATGTAAAAAAATATAAACTATTAAATATCAAGTTTATATTGAAGTAAAAAACATTTCAAGAGCTATAAATTTATCTATTTTACCACTTTTAATATCATAGTCTGCATCCGCTAAACGTTCTATTAATTTTAGTAAATCATCTTCATTATAATTATATAACTGTTCACGAGCAAGTTTTACTCTATAAGGATGAACACCTAAAAAAGTAGCGATTGAAGTATCATTATATCCATCTTTATATAATACACTGACACTATAATATAATCTAAAAGTATTAGATAATAAAGATATTAAAGCTATAGGTTCAAAATTATTAGAAATTAAATCCTTATAAATAGAAAATATATCATTTCTTGATTTATTAATAACACTTGTAACTAATTTAAAAATATCATCTTCATGAGTTCTAGGAACTACATTTTTAACATCTTCTTCACTAATAGTTTTAGTTTCTACTTTATATAATTTTAATTTTTCTATTTCAGTTTCTATTAAATTAATATTATTAAGCGTGAGCTTAATAATTAAAGATATAGATGTTTGTTCTATATTATATCCTTCACTATTAAAACTATTAAATATATATTCTCTTAAACTATTATTATCTATTTTATTAAATACTTTAACAATAGAATTTTCCTTTAAATACTTAACTATTTTCTTTCTTTCATCAAGTTTCTCTTCATTAACTATTAAAAACATATAATTATCTTCATCATTAGAAACGATATATCTTTCAAACTCATCAGTACTATCTTTAGAAATAGAAGTTAAAAATAAAGCATTATCAACTATAATAGCTTTTTTATCATTAAATAAATCTTTGTAATTAGCTTCTACTAATACATCATTTATCTTACTTTCATTTAAATCAAACTTAAATATACTTTTAATATTATTTTCTTTTATAATACTATCAATATATTTATCTATTAATATTCTATTAATTCCATAAACTACACTAATCATTATTTAACTCCTTAAAAAGTATTATACATTAATATAATAATTATTACATAGTTTATTTTCTTTTTCTACCAGATTGAAATAAAGTTACAGCTACTAAACTAATAACTACTACTACCATTATTATAATAACTAAATTTATATTCTTAGGATTATTAACAGCTTCTTGAACTATAGATGCAGTTAAGAAATAAGATGAACAATGATCTATTTTAAATTCTACATATCCGTTTTGTACATTTATACCTTTATCTATAAATTCAATATTTCCTGTCTCTTCATTTAAATAATATAAATAAAGTTTCTCTCCATCTTTATATTTATCATTAACATTAATTCTTACAGTCGCTTTTGTAGGTAATTTAACATGATGAGTAAAAGAAATAACTGTCTTTTCTTTCTTAGTAATAATATTATCTATCTTCTCTACACTATTATTTGTATCTATATTTAAGCCTAAATCTAAATTAATAATTAAGTTTTCTTTAACACTTTTATTATATTCACTATCTTTTTTAAATGTCCATGAATATGATAAATCATTTGATTTATCATTAATTAAATAAGTAATTTCTTTTTCATCTTCTATTTTCATAATCTCTTTTGTATCACTAGATGCTATTACATCTTTTTCTTCTTTAGCCTTACTATTAATAGTTTTATTCACAAGCAATAACAGTAGTATACTAGTAACTACTGTAAATAAAGAAATAATTATAATACTTGTGTTCTTTTTCATAGCCTTCTCCTCTAAATTAAATGTAAAACTAATAAGAATATATTATATAATATTCTAATAACTATAGGTACATATATTGAATCACTCTTTACATAAGAAATAGCACAAACTCCTCCTAAAACAGCATAAGGAATTATAGATAATATATTTTCTAGTGAAGATATATTATATCCTATTTGGCAGAAACCAAAAATTAATGCTGAGAAAATAACAAAGAATACTTTATTTTGAATAATATCCTTAAATACTTTTCTAAATACTATTTCTTCTACAATAGGTGAATATATCATAAGAACAAATATCATAAACCAAGTAGCTTTTTGTAAATAAGCATTAACTATTATTGAGTTAGAATATTCAATAGTTGGAAATATTTTATAAATAAGTAATTGAAACACAGTAACTAAAAGTATTAAAGATACAAAAGATACTAATATTATAGTTAGAGTCTTCTTTATATTCTTTTTAGCTCCTATCGCTTCATCTTTAAAGTCACTTCTATATACAAAAATAAAAGATAATAATACTATTAAGTAAAAGAAAGTATATAGTACTAGTTCTGGGGTTTTACTATCTCCAATAGAAGGTAAAAACATACCAAGTAAAAGTGGAAATACTATATATATAACAAATACCATTAAACCTTTTATTAATTTATTGTTTTTCATAAATATCACTCCTTAAAAATATGTTTTGAAACAATTAGCGAGTAACCCCTGCTAATTGTTTCAAATTCATTTTATCTTACCAAACAAAGATCTTTCTTAGCCATCTTAAGAACATAATATTCACCTCCCTCTATCTTACTTCTAATTATATTATACAACAAAAAAAATAGAAACACTTCTATTTTTTAGTTTTCATATACACTTATTTTACTAATATAGAATTAATATCCTCTGTTATAATAGAATCACTAGCAGTTGTATCCACTGTTTTAGTACCTCTAAGAGTAATATTCTCTTCATTTATAGAAGAAGATGATAATATATCTTTTACACTAATACCATTAATAGTTTCACAAACATATAGATGATCTTTATATTTAAGAGAAATATAATTAACATTATTATATTTCTTATACTTTAAAGCTATATAACAAGATAATAATGAAGAGAGAGAATACTCTATTATATTCTTATTCTTAATAATTATCTTTTTAACATCTTCTTTTAAAGAAGATGAAGAATAAATAACTTCCATATTAGGATAAGTTCCAATATAATTTCTAATTAAATATGAAGATAAATCATCTTTATTATTAACTATTATCTTAATACTTTTAGAACTATAAAACTCACTTAATAAATCTATAGTTTCTAATATTTCTTTAACATACTTATTAAATATATAACTATCAGTTATAAGAGTATCTTTAATATATTCAATATATATACATAAAACATTATTAGAAACATTAGTTTTTAATAAAGAGAACTTCTCTAATAATTCTTTAATTTCTTCTTTTTTATAAGTAGAAAAAGATCTAACAGCAGGATATAAAAATTGTTTCATATCTTTAAAATTATTCTCTATAACTAAAGTATTCATCTCTCCACTTGTAGTTATATTCTTACCCATCCCTATCGCTTTACCTGAAACACTACTAAAAACATTATTATTATTTAATTTACCTATTAAAGATAAAGAATAAACATTTCGACTCTTTAAAAGGCAAAGACTTTCTTCTTCTACTGGAATAAAAACATAATCAGGAGTATTAATAATTAATTCCTTAAACTTATCATTCATAACTTATAACTCCTTTCTTTATTTAATAATTATAACATGAAATTATGTATAATTATTTTAAATCTTTAAAATAATTATATAAATCTTTTGATACATTACTAGGTAATACAGTATTTAATTCTTTAAAAGAAGCATTCTTAATATTAGAGATACTACCAAACTTATTAATTAATTTCTTTTTTCTATTCTCTCCTATACCTTTAACATTATCTAGAACACTAGATAAAGCTCCTTTACTTCTTATATTTTTATGATAAGTTATAGTATATCTATGAACTTCATCACTCATCTTATTAAGTAAATAAAATAAATCTGATTGTTTATCAATATAAACTTCACTATAATCTCTTCCGTCTATTAAAGAAGTAAAAGAGTGATGCTCATCCTTCTTTAAACCACATACTGCTATATTAATCCTTAAATCATTTAAAACCTCTATACATGCACTAATTTGATTATAAGCACCATCTACTATAATTAAATCAGGGAATCTTTTACCTTCCTTTAAAAGTCTAAAATACCTTCTATAAATTACTTCCTTCATAGCTTTAACATCATCATTCTTATCAAAACTTAACTTAAACTTTCTATAATCTTTTTTAGAAGGAACACCATCTATAAATACAACCATCCCTGAAACAGTAAAACTACCAAATAAATTAGAATTATCAAATATTTCAACTACACTAAAATCATCTATTCCTAAAGTCTTACCTAAAGATATAGAAGCATTTATACTCCTATCATAACTCTTATTAATAAGTTCTATTTTATTATTAAGCTTAATCTTAGCATTATCTAAAGCCATAAGATAAAGCTTATACTTAATACCTCTTTTTACACTAATAACTTTAGTATCTAAAATATCACTTAATAAATTACTATCACATATATCAGGAATTATTAATTCTTTAGGAACTATATTCTTTTTAGAATAAAAATCTACTATATAATATTCTATCATTTCACTAATCTCTCCAATGATAGGCTTAATACTATAATCTTGACCTACTAACTTACCATTTCTTAAAAATAAAACTACATAACAAATATAGAAATTCTTTACATAATAAGAAAATACATCTCTATTAACTCCATCATTCAGCTCCACCTTTTGTTTTTCAAAAATAACATTCATATAATTTAATTCTTCTTTTAAACTTAACGCCTGCTCATAATTTAAATTATTAGAATGAACTTCTATCTTTTCTTTAATTCTATTAATTAAAATAGATGAATTACCATTAAGAATACTAGAAATTTCTTTTATTATATCAGAAGTATTAGCATCTTTATTAATACAATAACCTAAACATTCCCCTATATGATAATATAAACATTCTTTTTTAGGCATTCTATCACACTTCTTAAGAGGATAAATCCTATTAATTAAATTAACTAACCTTCTAGCAGCATATGCATTAGGATAAGGACCAAATAATAACTTATGTTTTTTAGTAATATTAATCTCTCTTTTAACTAAAACCCTAGGATACTTTTCATTAGTAATCTCTATATAAGGATAAGACTTATCATCCTTTAATAAAATATTATACTTAGGATCAAGATTCTTAATTAAATTAATTTCTAGAATAAAAGCTTCTTTCTCTGAAGAAGTAACTATATATTCAAAATCAACTATATCACTAACTAATAACTTAGTTTTACCAGTAACTCTTCCATTAAAATATGAATGTAACCTATTAAATAAATTCTTAGCTTTCCCTACATATATAATAGATCCATACTTATCTTTCATTTGATAACATCCAGGTCTCTTAGGAACTAACCTTAACTTATCCTGTATCATATATATCCCTTCTTCTTAAGTAATACTATTATACCAAATATTTGATATAATATAGATATGAAAAAAACAAATTATATAAATGTATTATCTTCTAAATTCTATGCTTACTACTTCCATGTAGAGAATATAAAAGAAATAGAAGAAATATTATTAAAATTAAAAAAAGATAATAAAAAAGCTAAACATATTGTATATGCTTATAAAATAGGTACACTACAAAAGAAATATAGTGATAAAGAAGTATTCTCTATAGGTGGAAATGAAATAAATAAAATAATAGAATTAAAGAACTTAGATAATACTTTAATAGTAATAGTTAGATACTTTGGAGGAACACTCCTAGGTAAAGGATTACTATCTAGAACATATCTAAAATGTGTAACAAGATTATTAGATAAATAATATTAAAATAGCTGATAGAAATTATCAACTTTTAACTTTGACATTTATAAAATTTTTTTGTGTAATCTACTAATTTCAAATTTTGCATTTAATCTCCTTACCCCATAAAAAAGCATGGTATGCAAAATTAATAATTTACATACCATGCTTTTTATGGTCCAAAACTTTTATCCATAAATGGCTAAAAGTTTTGGTCTCCTGCAAAGATTGTCATCTTCGCAGGCTAAGGTCAAGAACGACTCAAAACCGGCTATGTGTGAAACGGATTTCACACACACAGGCCCTTGGATGAAAGAGTGACAATTCAGTCTCTTATTTTAGTTCGTATGGTTGTTCG
>JAVXDN010000030.1:0-10783 GCA_036658935.1 Bacilli bacterium
AAAGAACTCATCTAATGAAGACTTATACTGGAGAATAATACGAATAGATGAAGACAACAATATAAGGCTAATCTATAATGGAACATCAACCGCTCAAACAGGAGCCACAACACAAATAGGAACATCAACATTTAATACAAATGGTCAAAATGCATATGTAGGATATATGTATGGAACACCAGGAAGTACAACATATGAAGCAGAACATGCAAATACAAATAATAGTACAATAAAAACAATAATAGATAATTGGTTTGCAGCGAACATGACAGAAGAAAGAAAATACCTATCAGAAGATGCAATATATTGTAATGATAGAGGATTATCAAAAGGAACAGGAATAGGCCAAACACATACATATTATAAAGCTCAATTAAGACTAGAGACATATCAACAACCAGACTATAGATGCTCCCAAACAAATGATCAATTTACAACAACAACTGCAACTAAAGGAAATAAAAAGTTAACATATCCAGTAGGATTAATAACAGCAGATGAAACATCATTTGCAGGTGGAGTAATGTACACAACTAATAGTAATTTTTATCTAAATACTGCTCAGGACTATTGGAACTTGTCGCCTCTCTATTTCTATGGCAGCTACCGGGATGCAGCTTTGTTCATTGTGGATTGCGATGGCACCATCAATGGTGATCGCAGCAGCGGCAACTATGGGGTTCGTCCGACAGTTTCTCTCAAATCAAATATTGAAGTACTACGAGGAAATGGAACAGCATCAAGTCCTTATGAAATAAAATAAATACATAAATTACCAAGAGAAAACTTGGTAATTTATTTTATTATGAATTGGGTAATATATTACTGAGGTGAAAAAAATGAAAAAGTATAAATTATTAATAATAACCTTAATACTATTAATACCTTTTAATATATTTGGATATTCTTCTAATATAATTCCAGGTGGAGAAAATATAGGAATATCTATTAATAGTGATGGATTAATAGTAGTAGGATTTTATAAAGTAAATAATAAATATATAGCTTCATCTTCTTTAAAAGTAGGGGACGCTATACTAAAAATAGAAGGTAATGAAGTAAGTTCTGTCTCTTCTTTAACTACATTAATAGAAAATAATATAAAAGATAATAAAGTGAACGCTACTATTAGAAGAAATAATAAAATAATGAATATTAAACTCGAATTAATATATGAAGATAATGTATATAAAACAGGTCTATATATTAAAGATAGAATAAATGGTATAGGAACTCTTACATACATAGATCCTATAACTAAAATATTTGGAGCTTTAGGACATGAAATATCATTCTCAGAAACTAACGAAAGAGTTGAAGTTAAAAACGGAGAAATATATTCTAGTTATGTTAACGGAATAGAAAGATCTTATAACGGAACGGTTGGAAGTAAAAGTGCTACAATTCATTATAATAATAAATTAGGAGATATTTTTAAAAACTCCTCTAGTGGAATATTTGGTAATTATAATAGTACTCTTCCAAATAAGGGAACTCTTAAGGTGGCAGAATTTAATGAAATACATATAGGTAAAGCTCTTGCATATACAATATTATCTGATAATACAATTAAATCATTTAATATATATATAACAGGAACTGATAAAAAAAATAAGAATAGTTCTAAAGCTATTAGTTTTGAATTAACTGATGAAGAAGTTATTAATATAACTGGTGGAGTAGTCCAAGGTATGAGTGGTAGTCCTGTTATTCAAGATAATAAGATAATTGGTGCAATCACTCATGTATTAACTGGTAACGTTAAAACAGGATATTGTATATATATAGGAACAATGTTAGAAGAAGGAGAAAGATAATCCTTCTTTTTTATATAAAAAAACTTATAATTTCTTATAAGTCTTACATAAATATAGAAAAACATAAAGCTAATAAACCAACACCTAAACCTACAATAACTAACCATAGGATTATTTGAACAACTAATTTCTTTATATTAATCTTTTTCTTTTTTTTCTTTTCCATTTTTTTCTCCTAAATTAATTATATAATATAATGCATAAAATAAAAAGACCATAGTATACTTTAATATGAAAAAATTAATAAATAAAAGATTAGTAGTAGGAGTATCTATTGTTCTTTTTATTGGTATTATATTTGGACTTATTTTTCCATTATTTATAAATGACTTGGACAAGTTAAATATAACTTCTCTTGTAAAAGAATATATAACTAAAGTAGAACTTAAAGATATTACTTTTAATATATTTTTATCTTCATTTACTAAGAACTTTATAATTATATTAATATTATGTATTTCTTCTTTTATATTTTTATTATTTCCATTAACTTTATTTCTAAACTTTTATAAAGGTTTCTTAATTGGATTTTATTTTTCTTCATTAATTATAACACTTAAGTTTAAAGGACTATTATATGGCTTATTAGGCATATTTCCTCATGAGATTATAATTATAGCATTAACTATAATATTATCTTCTATATCTCTTAATTTTAATTTAAAACTATATAATTGTGTTAAAACTAATGATAATTTAAATCTAAGAATATTCTTAAAAAAAGTATCTATAATATTTATAATATCTATTATTATATGTACAATAGCATCTATACTAGAAATATACTTAAACACTTATCTTATACATTTATTTTAATAGAAAAGTATGGTATAATATATTTTCTATTTATGAAAGAGGAGAGTAATAAAATGATTAATTATTATGAAGTATTACATGTTAAAAGTAATGCTACAATATATGATATTAAAACATCTTATAAAGAACTTTGTGAGTTTTATAATCCTAAATTTCATAAAAATGAAGAAAAGGAATATTATTTTAAACTTTGTGAAGTTAACGAATCTTATGAAATACTTAGAAATATAGAACTTAGACGCAGTTATGACAAAGAATTAAGAAAAGACACTATTAAAAGAAAATTAACTATAGAAGAACCTATAACTATAGAAGAATATTTTAAATATAGTGAAAGTGATTTTGATACAAAAGAACAAGAAGAATTTTGTAGATGGATGGATTTATATGCAGAAGCATATTATGAATATTTAATTAAATTTCTAACAAAAGAAGAACTTAAAAGATTTAATAGAAGTTTTGATTATTTTATAGATAATATATTATCATATGAAAAAGAAGAAATAAAAGAAAGTAATTCGTTAGTTAAAAGATTAAACTAACTTGTCTTTACAAAGTAAAGATAAATAACATATAATAAATATGTAGGAAAAGGAGATATAAAGATGAAATATTATTGTACAAGAATTTGCCATACTTTAAAAGGGCATTTAGATAGCACACCATTTTTTGGTTTAACTTCAAAAAAAATAGAGGAATATAATTTAATTAAAGGAAATAAAAAAATAATTGTAGAATCAAGTTCTTTTAGTACATTAGTTCGTGAAGTAGTTACAGGTATAAGAATACCTAAAATAACTATAGTAAATTCTTTACCTAATAATCCAGTAAGTGAAGAGATTATAAGAAAATACAAAGCTGATTCTAAAAGAGAAATACATACATTTGTAACTATAGAAGATATTCTAGAAGTAAATGATACAATATTAGAAAACTATAAAAAAGTATCAGACTTAGAAAAATTAAAAGAATATATTCTATCTGAATTTGAATTTGGTGAAGAATTAAATAATCCATCTACTGAATTTAATGAAGAAGAAGCTGTATTTAAACTAAAAAGATAATTATTAAAAGCCAATATCATAATGAATTATTGGTTTTTTTATGATAAAATATATTTACAAAGAGGTTATTTTATGAGAGTAGTAGTAGGGATGAGTGGAGGAGTAGATAGTTCAGTTGCAGCTTATCTTCTTTTAAAAGAAGGATATGATGTAGTAGGACTATTTATGAAAAATTGGGATAGTAATATTAATAGTGATAAAGAGGGGATAGTAGATGGAATTTGTCCTCAAGAACAAGATTATATAGATGCTAAAAGAGTATGTGATAAATTAAATATACCATTATATAGAACTGATTTTATTAAAGAATATTGGGATGATGTTTTTTCTTATTTTTTAAATGAATTAAAACTTGGAAGAACTCCTAATCCAGATATTATGTGTAATAAATATATTAAATTTGATGCTTTTATTAAAGAAGCTAAAAAACTAGGAGCAGATAAAGTCGCTACTGGACATTATGCTAGGATTGTTGGTAATAAATTATTAAGAGGAATTGATTTAAATAAAGATCAAACTTATTTCTTATCTCAAGTTAATATAGAAGTATTAAAAGATGTATTATTTCCAGTAGGAAATTATTATAAAAAAGATATTAAATCTATAGCTCAAGAAATAGGTTTAGACATTTATAATAAAAAAGAATCTATGGGAATATGTTTTATAGGAGAAAGACATTATCAAAGTTTTGTTTCTAATTATTTAAAACCTAATCCTGGTAATATAGTAAATATAGAAAATATGGAAGTTATCTCTACACATGAAGGACTTATGAATTATACAATAGGTCAAAGAAGAAACACAGGAGTGAGTGGATATAAAAAAAGACATTATGTAGTAGGAAAACATACAGAAGATAATACTTTATATATAGCTTTTGATGAAAGTGAGAAATATTTAAGTAGCAACAGCGTTCTGTTAGATACAATTAACTTTATAAGTAGTACAAGACCTACATTTGCAACTGCTAGATTTAGATATCGTTCTAAAGATATACCAGTAAGTATTGAATACTTAGAAAACAATGAAATTAAACTTAAATATGATAACTGTTTATCAGTAACTCCAGGACAAGCATCTGTTATATACTTAGGAGAAGAAGTAATATTAGGTGGAATAATAAAAGAAGTATACAAAGATAATGAAAAAATATGGTATCTTTCTTAATATATTGTAACTTTACACTTGACGTGTAAGTGTAAAGTGTTGTATCATGTATATATAGTAAGAGTAGGGAGGAATAAAAGACATATGAGCAACATAAATGAATTATTTACAGAACTTGGAATATCAAAAGTTAAATTAGCTAAATACTTAGGAGTATCAAGACAAATGGTATATAATTATCTAGATCTTGATGATATAAATAAATGGCCTAAAGAAAAGAAAATATTAATATTTAAACTTTTAGATATTACAGATGGAGACAGTGTTAGTATTAAAGGAATTAAAGTAACTTCTGAATATTTAGAAAGAATTGATTCAATACTTAGTAATAATAACTCAGTAAATACTAAAGAATTTACTGGTAGGTTTAATTTTGATAATTTATCTAAAAATGAAGAAATATTACTTAATGATTTAATATTCTTAATTAAAGAAAAATTTAGTGATGAAAAGAAAGATGATACATATGATTCATTCTTATATCTATATCATGTACTTCAATCAATAGAAAATGTTCCTGAAATTAAATATATTTTTGCATACTTAGCTAAATCAACTGGATTTTGTGATCCAAATGAATATAAATTTGATGAATCTAAGCAATTTATATTAGAAAGTATTATATTTACTGCTATGAACCTTTATAGTAATGGTGGAGCAACTAAGAGTAAGTTAGTAGCTTCTCATGAAAGATTTGTAGAAGAAATACAAAACAATAAAGAAGAAATGCTTAGTAGAACTCAAGAATTAAATACTATTAGATTACAAGCTATGAGAGAACTTGGATATAATGTTATAAATACATCTAATGCTCAAGAAGTATTCGATAAGATAGCTGAAATTCAGTCTAGGAAAGTATAAATAATTATTAATATATATAAATTATAGTTAAATTATTTAATTCCGATAATATATATTATGTTAAGTTCTTATATAAATAGATTATATATAACATTAGAAAATACTTTAACCTTCTCTTCTTTATTTATATACTTATAGTGCTAATACATTTATAATTACTAATAATAAACCTAAAATTAATCCAATAATTACTGGTTTATTTTTTTTATATATTAAAGCACTAGGTAATAATTCATTAATAGATAAAGTTATCATTACTCCTGCAACATATATAAGTACTACACTAATAGATATATTATTAATGTGATCTTTAAACAACATGAATGCAAGTATTGCACCTAGTGGTTCAGCTAAACCTGATATTAATGAATATCCAATAGCTTTCACTCTACTTTTAGATGAATAATAGAGTGGGACAGCTAATAAGATACCTTCAGGAATATTATGCATCATTATAGCAATACCTAAAGATAATCCTAGAGTTAAATCTTTATAAGAAGCCATAAATGTCGCTATACCTTCAGGAAAATTATGAATAATTAAAGCAATCATACTAAGTATAGCTGTCTTGTATAGTTTACTTCTCCCCTTCTCTATCTCTATTTTACTATTTTTATACATAAAAAATTCTATAATAAAAATACTAATATAACCTAAAACTAATATAAATATTATATATAAAAATCCTTTAGTTATTCCATAATATGAAACTATATCTCTTATTGAATTAGGTAATAAATCAAGAATAGAAATAAAAAGCATTACACTAAGAGAAAAAGATAAAGAAAAAGCAATAAAAGAATCGATTTTCTTTATTTTAATAAATATAACTAAACTTCCAAGTACAGTTGAAAGTCCAGCTAATAAAGATATAAGTAAAGGTATATATATATTCATAGTAATCACATTATTTATATGATTAATTATTAAAAATAATTCATTATACAATAGGAGGATTAATGTCCTTGCTTTAACATTTTATATTTGATAACATTATAGTAGAAAAGGAGACCTAAATATATGAAACGTAAGAATATATTTAAAAGTTTAATAGCACTATCTTGTATTGCATTTATCGCTGCACTACAAATACCTAGCTTAAACGCAGTAAATGAGGAGATGTTATTTACATATGTACCTTCACTTCCTACACCTATTATGGATGTTAAAATTTCAAAAGCTAATAATAGAACTGTTTTTGATGTTACAAACAACCTTAATAAAATTGACTTATCAGTTGTGGATTTAGAGAAAGTATTATCTCAAAATTCTGGTAAAGGTTCTACAACATTAAGTGTTTATGGAAATGTTAAAGGAATACTAAATAAAACAGGGAAATACAAAGAAGCTACATATGAAGGAGATAATTCAGTATGGACAAATAGTACTGATGAATTAGAGCCTTTAAATGATACTTTACCTATACCTGCAAATAATTTATTTGATTTTTGGCCTGAAGATATGAAAGTAGTATATCGTAAAGATGTAAACTCACCTTGGATATATAAATATGATAAAATAACAACAAAAAATATGACTATAAAAGCAAGATTAGCTTTAGAATTAGGAATTAAAGAAGATAAAGTAATTGAAAACTATAATAAACTTTATCGTTTCGAAGCTAACGAAGAATCTCGTACTAATGTAACACAATATGAATTTTATAGTTCAGTTACTCCAGGACCAACAGCTGATGCTGGATCAAATGGTAACTTTAATAGAGTTAACTTAACATTATTAGGAATAGAAGGATTTGAAGTAAGATATCATAATGCTATTAAAGTAACAAGTGTTACTTTAAATAAAGAAGGAACTGTTAATTTATTAATAAATGAAACACTTAAATTATCTTCAGTAGTAGCTCCATCTAATTCTGCATATCAAAAAGTTAAATATGATAGTTCAGATCCTACAGTAGCAACTGTAGATAAATATACTGGAGAAGTTAAAGCACTTAAAGAAGGAAGCGTTATAATAACCGCAACATCTGAAGGTAAAACAGATACAGTTACACTAAATATTAAAAAAGAAACAGTTGTAACTGAGAAACTACCTGATAATGCTACAGATGTTATCAAAGCATCCGCTGGGTCAGATGTAGATTTTCAAGTAACTACTCCACCCACTGTTGATAAAAATATATTTAATGAAGCTAAAAATAATGATACAACAATTGGTTTTAACATAGTAAATGATAAAAAAGAATTAGAATATTCATGGACATTTGAAAGTAAGAACTTAAAACCAAATGCTACATCTTCTATAGATTTAAGTTTAAGTTTAACTACTGCCCCACCAGATGCTATTAAAAAAGATGTTGAAGCTTTAGTTAAAAAAGATAAATCATTATTTGTTAATTTTACACATCATGGAGAATTACCAGGAAAAGCTACAATGAAGTTAAATGTAAGTAATAAATATAAAGATGGAGCTCTTATTACTTTATATTATTACAATGAAACAACAAAGAAACTAGATATATTAGCTAAAGATATTTTAGTAAAAAAAGGATTTGTTGAATTCGAAATTTCACATTGCTCTTCATATGTTTTAACTGAACAACCGCCAGTAAAGAATCCTCAAACCGGTGATATAAATATAGCTGCTATAACACTAATAAGCATACTTTCAGTAGTAGGATTTGCATTCTCTATAAAATTACTAAAAGCATAATTAAAACAAAGAAAACTACTTTAATGGTAGTTTTTTTGTTGTGATTTATTATTTATTTATGCCATATATTTCCAAAATAAATTAAATATTATTGTATTATTAATACTTAAAAGACCATATTAATAATAGGTGGTGATAAAAATGAGTAATGCAAAGAAAACTTCTAGAAATGCTAGTGTATCACGTAATACAGCTAAGAAAACTAATGCATCAAGAAGTAATTGTTCAGCGAAGAATATGAATGCAAGAAATACTTCAAATACATCAGGAAGTAGAAATAGTGCAAGAAATGCTAGTAAATAAATAGTAAAAGAAAAGAACAAAATAATTAATTACTTTGTTCTTTTTTTATTTCATTAAGTATACTCTTCCCTATTTCTAAAGTATTAGGAATATTAAAGTTATCTAATATAGTAGCACCTATATCTGCAAGTGAAGTTCTATCTTCTAATCTTTTAGTATTTTTTAAAGATGGAGAGTACATAATTAAAGGTACATTTTCTCTTGTATGGTCTGTTCCTTTAAAAGTAGGATCATTTCCATGATCAGCTGTAATCATAAGTAAGTCATCTTTTTTAAGGTTTTTAAGAAATATAGGTAAATAGTAATCAAACTCTTCTAAGGCTTTTAAATAGCCATCTTTATTCCTTCTATGACCATATTTAGAATCAAAATCATTTAAATTAAGAAAACATAAACCATTAAAAGATGCATTACTAAAATCAACTAACTTAATTAAACCATCTATATTATCAATAGTTTTAATTGAAGTAGTAATTCCCCTATTATTAAATATATCTGATATCTTACCTAAAGCTATTACATCTAAATTATTATTATATAATAGATCCAAAGCATTATTAGGAGGATCTAAAGTATAATCTTTTCTATATGGAGTTCTAGTAAAATCTCCTATATTCCCTGTAAAAGGTCTAGCGATAACTCTACCTACTTTATATTCTTCTCTTGAAGTAATTTCTCTTATAATTTCACAAATATTATATAATTCTTTAAGTGGAACTACTTTTTCATGAGCTGCTACTTGTAAAACAGAATCAGCTGAAGTATATATAATAATAGAACCAGTCTTAATATGCATTTCTCCTAATTCATCAATTATATCAGTACCAGAAGATGCTATATTACCAATAACTTCTCTACCTGTTTTATGTTGAATTTCACTTATTAGTTCTAAAGGAAAACCATCAGGGAAAGTTTTAAATGGAGACTTTTCATAAATACCCATCATTTCATAATGACCATTAAGCGTATCTTTTCCTTTATTATTAGGTAAACATTTAGTATAAAATGCAATAGGAGCTGGTATAGACTTACCTACTAAATTAAGCATTCCAAACTTCTCTAAAATATTTAAATTATATCCAGCATGTTCTATAGTATGAAGAAGAGTATTTGCACCTCTATCATTATAATATTCAGCGTCTTTAGCTTCTCCTACCCCTACACTATCAAGTACTATTAAAAATATTCTTTTAAACATAACTTTTTTCACTCCTTTTTAGCTCTTGGATGAGCCTCTTTATATGCATCTCTTATTTGATTATTAGTAACATGAGTATATATTTCAGTTGTACTTATATTTTCATGTCCTAAAAGCTCTTGAATACTCCTTAAATCCGCTCCATACTCTAACATATGTGTTGCAAAAGTATGTCTTAAAACATGAGGAGTTAAATAAACATTAGTATTAGTTATTTTAGCTAAATTATTAAGTATTAAATTAAACCCATTTCTAGTAATACCATTTCCATGATTATTCAAAAATAGTTTATCAGTTAATTTCTTCTTTATCAAGGAGTTTCTATATTCATAAATGTATATTTTACAGTATTTAATAGCATAATCTCCTAGTGGAACTATTCTTTCTTTTTTTCCTTTACCAAAAGTTCTAACTACTTCATTTACTAAATCAACTGATGAAACATCTAAATTAATTAATTCACTTACTCTTAATCCAGATGCATACATAAGTTCAATCATAGCTTTATTCCTATAATCAAATGCATTATTAAGAGGAAAATCTAATAATTTATTCATTTCATCTACTGTTAAATAAGTAGGTAAATTCTTTTGAGTTTTAAGTAAAGAAAAATCTTCTAGTATATCATTAAATACTATATGTTCTATATTTAAATACTTAAAAAATTGTTTTAAGGATGTAATCTTTCTATTAATACTAGTAGGTGTTTTATCTTTATTAAGATACTTTAAATATAAAGAAATATCATCTGAATTAATTAAATTAAATTCTTTTTTAATATAACTATTAAATTGTAACAAATCATATCTATAATTATTCACTGTATTAATAGATAACTTTTTATTATTATAAATATAATCTAAAAACTCATTTATATTATTAAT